>JAZQHW010000029.1:0-8415 GCA_045540795.1 Faecousia sp.
AGGGTGGGGAAGGTCTTGTCCAGCTGGGACATACGGCCGCCGATGGAGGGGGTCTTTTCTACAATGTCCACCTCGTAGCCGGCATCGGCAATATCCAGAGCTGTCTGAATACCGGCAATACCGCCACCGATGACCAGAGCACGTTTGGTGACCCGGCTTTCTCCTGCCTGCAAAGGTGCGTTGAGATTGACCTTGGCAATGGCTGCCCGGGCAAGGATCACTGCCTTCTCGGTAGCTTCCTGCATATCCTTGTGGATCCAGGAGCAGTGCTCACGAAGGTTGGCGATCTCCACCATATAGGGGTTCAGACCGTAACGCTCTGCGCACTTGCGGAAGGTAGCTTCGTGCATACGGGGAGAGCAGGAGCAGACCACGATGCCGGTGAGCTTCTTTTCCTCGATGGCAGCACCGATCTTTGCCTGACCTGCCTCGGAGCACATATACTGATAGTCCTCTGCGTGGACCACACCGGGCTCCAGCAGTGCCATCTCTACAACTTTCTTAACATCTACGGTAGCAGCAATGTTGCTGCCGCAGTGACATACAAATACACCAATTCTCTGCATTGCGCTCACCTCTTATATCTTCTGTAGGCGCTGACCAGAAGCTGCTGCGGCAGCTCTTCGTCCAGCAGGGTGGGGATCTCCTCAGCGGTCAGATAGTTACCGCCACGGCTCCGGACTACGATCTGCCGGGCTGCGTCGATAATTCTGCCGGGCTGTACATCCCGGGGGCAACGCTCCACACAGGCGAAGCAGGAAAGACACTTCCACAAAGATCTGGACTGTGCCAAAGCTTCCACATCGCCACGCTGTACATAGGAAACAAACTGATGGGGCTTGATATCCATTTCATCGTAGGAAGGGCAGGAAGCAGAGCACTTGCCGCACTTCATACATTTGTAAGGATTCACACCGCTGATCTCCTGCACCATCTGTGCCTGATTCTTTTCGTGACTCATTATTTCAGCGCCTCCTCTTTCACACCCAGAGCCTCAGCCAGAAGCTCGGTGAAGTAATAAACGGGGAGACCCGCCTGGGTTTTATTCAGGTTGTAGCGGCACAGGGGGCAGGCGGTGATGAGAAGCTCAGCACCAAAGCCCTGGGCGCTTTCCTGAATGGTGGCGCTCATGGATTTTGCCATTTCCGGCTCTTTCAGACTTATGTAGCCGCCGCAGCACTCGTTGCGGTAGGGATAAATCACAGGCTCAGCACCCAAAGCACGGATAAAGTCCTCCAAAAGCTGGGGATTCTCCGGGTCATCAAACGCCATGATCTTACCGGGGCGCAGAAGCAGACAGCCGTAGTAGGCACCGATCTTCTTGCCGGTGAGAGGGTTGACCACCTTTTTCTTCAGCTCGTCAAAGCCGATCTCGTCCCGCAGCACCTCCAGAAAATGAAGAACTTTGGTCTCGCCGCTGTAGGGAGTTTCCAGCTTCATATAGTTGTTGGCTCTGGTGCGGATGTCCTCCACATTCTGCATATCGTCATTGACACGCTTGAGAACGTGGTGACAGGCAGAACAAAGGGTGACCAGACTTTGTTCTTTGTCCCGTGCCTGTGCCAGCGCACGGACGGAAGCAAGCTTGGAAGCGATCTCGTCAGTGCCCAGGGGGTAAACACCACCGCAGCACTGCCAGTCAGTAAGCTCTTCCAGCTCAAAGCCCAGTGCCTTGGCAGAAGCTCTGGCATAAGCATCCAGATCCTTGGCCTTGTTGCGAAGGGTGCAACCGGGGTAGTAACTGAATTTCATTGCTACACGATCCTTTCCTCATAGTTGTTCTGGTAATGAACAAAATCAACTTGATTTGAGCCATAAACGATATGACCCTATCTATACCAGTTTATCAATACCATTATAATGATTTTGCTAAAAATTGCAAGCACTACTATTGTTGAAATACAAATTATCGCACATCATACAAAACAAGAGGGGTAGTTCTTGTGCGTTTTGTCGAAAATAATGTTATATTATATAATAAGGTATCCGGAAAAGGCGGGAGTTACCCCTTCTGCGTCACTGGGAAGCGCCAGAATCAAGGTATATAAGCCTGTTGCCTGCCGGGGATCCATTGTCTGCCAGGGCGCGTTGTCCCGGGCAAAAAAACGGTGCGCTTTTTGACGAAAAACACGGTTTTCTCCCTGGGAGAAGGTTAGTTGTATTTGGAATTCGCCGTTGGGAAATTGCTCCGGAGCTGCTTTTGCGGGGCGCAACGGATCCAATAAGCGTAAATACAGCAATACCGCTTCGATTTTTTCGGTATCGGTATAAGTGCGTAAAGACTCCTCATCGCAGCGGATATCTACACGGGTCACCACACGGCATAAAGGGGTATTGCGTTTTGGTCCTGCGAAGCCGCCAAACAACAATGAACCGATGATACAAAACAGGAAAACTGTGTATTTTTTCATAATCATCACATCCTCTTTCTTAGCCTGTGCCGAAGCCGAAGAAATATGGCAGGTAAAAAGATGACCGAAAGTAAATCCTGTACAAAATCTTGCGTATTTTGTAAAAAGCTGATACAATAAGAAAAATGTTTTTGAAAAGGAAGAAAAATATGGATTTGACCAATGTGACATTTAAGGATCTGGGCTTGTCCGAGGCAATGCTCAGAGCTTTGGAAAAGAAAGGTTACGGCTATCCTACCACCATCCAGCAGCAGGCAATTCCGGAGTTTATGCAGTGGAAGGATGTTATCGCAAAAGCACCCACCGGCACCGGCAAGACCTTTGCCTTCGGCATTCCTATGATCGAGCACGTGGATCCGGAATGCCTCCAGGTCCAGGGACTGATCCTGGCACCTACCCGGGAGCTGGCAATTCAGATCGGTGACGAGCTCCGGGGCTTGCTTACATATTACCAGGGCATCCGGGTGGCGGTGCTGTACGGCGGTGCCGGTATTGTGGGACAGGCAAAGCAGCTGGAGAAGAAGCCCCAGATCGTGGTGGCGACCCCCGGACGGTTGATGGATCATTATAACCGGAAGAATATCCGCCTGGATAAGATCCAGACGGTGGTGCTGGATGAAGCGGACCGGATGCTGGACATGGGCTTTTTTAAGGACGTGACCCGGATCATTGAAAAGGTGAAGAACCGCCGGAATTTGGGCTTGTTCTCCGCAACCATCTCCCAGGAGGTTATGACGGTCTCCTGGATGTACCAGCGGGACGAGGTGGAGATCACCGTAGAGCCCAAGCGGGAGGATCGTCCGGATATCGATCAGTATTCTATTACTGTCACCCCTTTGGAAAAGGCAGAAACTACATTGCGGCTGCTGCGCACCCAGGGATATGAACGGGTAATGATCTTCTGCAATACCAAGCATATGTGCCAGCGCCTTTGTGATGATTTTCAGCGGGCAGGGGCAAATTGCCAGTGTATCCACGGAGATATCCGCCAAAGTCAGCGGGAAAAGACTATGCAGCGATACCGGGAAGGGAAGATCTCCATTCTCATTGCCACAGATGTGGCATCCCGGGGTATCGATGTGGATGATGTGGAGTGCGTCGTAAATTACGATGTACCGGAGGAAAACGAGTACTATGTCCACCGCATCGGCAGAACCGGCAGAGCTAAGCGGAAGGGTGTGGCATATTCTATCATCGGCAGCTTCCCGGAACAGGCAAAGCTGGATGAGATCGCTAAGTATTCCAATTATCAGATCAAGGCGATGACCCTGGGGGCAGACGGTGTTTTAAAAGAAGCACCTGTGAAAGCGCCCACACCGCCTAAGAGGCGTTACCGTTGACGGCGGCAGAGCAGGGATTCCTGCTGTTAGGCTGTGCTTTGGGGGATGCTTCTGCAAAACCTCTGACAGGACCACAGCTGCGGGAGCTTTCCAAATGGGTCAACGCTATGGGAAAGCCTAGCCGGGAAGGGTCGCTTACTATGTGGGATCTGCAGCAGATAGGCTGCAGTAAGGAGTTTTCCCAAAGAGTTTTGCGGCTGCTTTCCCGGAAGGAACAGTTGCAGAGTTATTTGAAAAACGCAGCAAAAAAAGGCTGTGAGCCGGTGACCCGGATCAGCTTGGAGTATCCTGCCTCTTTGCGGAAGAAGCTGGGGCTGGATGCGCCGGGGGTCCTGTGGTTGCGGGGTAACAGGGATATTTTGAATATGCCGGCAGTGAGCCTGGTGGGCAGCCGTGATCTGCAGATCAGCAACCAGCGTTTTGCTGTGGAAGTGGGCAGACAGGCGGCAAAGCAAGGATATGCCCTTGTCTCCGGCAATGCCCGGGGCGCAGACCGGTTGGCACAAGACAGCTGCCTGGAAAACGGCGGCTATGTTATCAGTGTGGTGGCGGATGCGCTGGAGGCGCATTCGCCCGCTTCTCATATTCTGTATATTGCCCGGGATGGCTATAATGAAGCATTCACCGGTATCCGCGCCCTGCAGCGAAATCTGATCATTCACGCAATGGGAGAAAAGACCTTTGTGGCGGGGGCGCAGTTGGGAAAGGGCGGCACCTGGTCCGGTACCCGGGAGAATCTGCAGAAGCATTTAAGCCCGGTGTTCTGTTATGCCGATGGCAGCAATGCCGCAACGGAGCTGTTTCAAATGGGCGCAGTGCCTGTGGGTGTCCCGGAGCTTTCGGATATGAAAGCCCTGCAGCCTACTATCCAGAGCTTTTTGTGATTTGATGGAGCTGTTGCAAAATCCTTAAAATCTTCGACAGAATTCGTAGAGGAGGCGTTCCGCCTCCTGCGGGCAGATTTGCCCCTACATCCGCAGGATGTAGCTGTTTGCATAATTCACGGGCGCGTTGCAAAATGAATGCAATGCGCCCGCTGTTTTTAGCAGAGGATGGGTTGCAGCTGGCTGCCCTGCAGCATCTGCTCCAAAGCCGGTGCCAGCTTGGTGAAATCTGCCACCAGACTGGTGGGCTTTCCAAAGGGATCATCCTGCCGGAAGGGGACGAAATAATAGTTTTTCCGTCCCATCAGCTTGCCGATATTTTCCGCAGCACCGGCAAGTCCGTCATTGGTGGAGATGGCAATGAGGATGGGTCTCCCGTTTCGCAGATGGCTTTTGGCTGCCATGGTCACAGGACCGTCCGCAATGCTGTGGGCAAGCTTTGCCAGGGTGTTTCCTGTACAGGGGGCGATCACCAAAGCGTCCAGCAGCTTTTTAGGACCAATGGGCTCCACCTGGGCAATGGTACGCAGCGGCGGATGGCTGCAGATGGCTTCTACCCGATGTATATGCTCTGCACCGGTGCCGAAGCGGCTGTCAATAGATCCGGAAGCGTCAGAAAAGATGGGGATCAGCGTGTGCTTTGCAGCAAGCTGCTCCATTGCGGAGAATACTTTATCAAAGGTACAAAGAGAACCGCACATCGCAAATCCAATGTTCATAAGATCACTCCTTTTTCAACAGATTTAATACAGTACGGGCAATCAGCTTTCCGGAGGATGCCGGGGCGCATTGATTGGGAAGTCCCCGTGCCCAGATCACATCCTCTCCGGCAATGCCTTTTACAGAGGAAAGCTCGATCTTTAAGCAATCCTTCCGGCAGTAAGCTGCGGTTTCTTCTGTGATCACCGGGGCGGGGACGGTGTTGAAGATCCCGTCAAAACGGAGCAGTTCATAGCTTAATGCGCCGGTGTCCAGGGTATCGTAGCCCAGGGCGGTGAGCATTGCCCGGTCCTGGGCTTTCCGGGCGGCAACGGTCACCTTCCCGCCGGCAGAGCGAAGGAGGGGAGCGAGGCATTTGCCGATCCGTCCCCAGCCGATCACCAGAAAGTAACCGTCTGCCAGGGTAATGGGTAGCGCCTCGGCAGCCAGACTGATGGCACAGTGGGCTGTAATGGCAGCATTCTCTGCCAGATATAAGGGGTCTTGTAAAAGATCTTCTTTTCGGTAAGTGTCCAGGGCAGAATGATTAAGATTGCCACCCAAAACAGTTACCTCGGGAGAAAGGTTTTGAAGTGTGTCGGAAAGGACACCGCCCCGAAGCTGCCCGTCCGGCAGGAAAGCCGGTACCGGCAGCAGTAAATGGGTCACGGAAGGATTCGCAACAGGGGAAAAGCAGCAGCCTTTCTCCCGGAGAATAGCGCAGGCATAGTCCAGCGCATCGGTATGCCCGGCAGAAAACAGGATCGGACTGTTCATAAAAATCACCCTTTCGTGACAGATTATGTCTGTGCGGTTGCATTTGTGCTGTTTTTTTGTTATACTATAAAAATGAAAGGAGGGAGTCTTGTGAAAATACGCTATATGGGTACAGCTGCGCTGGAGCGGATTCCTGCAATGTTCTGTAATTGCGAAACCTGCCGCAGAGCAATGGCTGCCGGGGGCAAGAATATCCGGACTCGCTCCCAGGCGCTGATCGATGATACATTGCTTGTTGACTTGAACAGCGAAACCTATACCCACTTTTTACAAATGGGCAGAACCCTTTGGGATATTGACCACATCCTGATCACCCATGCCCATTGCGACCATTTTACATTTGAAGAGTTCTGCTGCCGTACCAGTGTCTGCACTGATACGGTGAAAACGGAGGTGCTCCGGGTGTATGCCAGCCAAGGTGCGATTGACAGAATGTGGGCGTCACTGAATGCCCGGCAGGACAAATACACCTGGCGGATTCCGGACAGAGTGGAGTTTGTACCGTTGAAATGCTTTCAGACGGTGCAGGTGGACGGATATTCCATAACCCCACTGCCGGCACAACACGCAGATGACGAGGAAGCGTTTTTGTTCCTGATCGAAAAGGACGGCAGAAGCTTGTTCTATGGCAATGATACCGGCTGCTTTGATACACAGATCGACCGGTGGCTGGCAGAACAGGGAAAGCACATAGACCTTCTCAGCTTAGATTGCACCAAGGGCGCTGTGGAACAGGGCTATCACACCCATATGAGTATGACCGAAGGAAAGTCCATTGCAGACCGGTTTGAGGCGTTGGGAATTATAGATGAACATACGGTGCGATATTACAATCATTTTACACACCATTGCGGAATGCTCCATTCAGAACTGGAGGAGGAAGCGAAGAAATACGGCTTCCGTGTTACCTATGACGGTTTGGAAGTGGAGTTTTGAGGTATTGATATGGAAAGACACGGTTTTATCCACGATATGATGGATGTAAAGGTTTTGATCCTGTTTGTGGCGGCCAGAACCAGTTATCCTTTAACTTCTCAGGAGATCTATGAGCTGTGCTACCAGGATGATTGCTTGAGCTATTTTGATGTCTGCACCGCGATCCCGGAGATGGTGGCATCCGGCCACTTGAAAGCAGTAGAGCAGGATCGGTATGAGATCACAGAAAAGGGAAGACAGGACGGTGCAATTACCGAGGATTCTGTGGCATATTCAGTCCGCCAGCGGGCAGAGAATGCGGTGACACGGTTTAATCGCCAGCTGCGCAGAAGCAGCTTTGTGAAAACCCAGGTGATCCCCCGGGAGTCCGGTGAGTGCTCGGTGATTATGGCGCTGGACGACGAAAAGGGCAACTTAATGACCCTGGAGCTGGTGGCGCCTGACCGGCGGGAGGCGGTGCGTTTGGGCAAATTGTTTGAAAAGAAAGCAGAGCTTTTGTACAACCTTACAATGTCAGAGCTTTTAAGCGAAGAGGAAGAATAAAATCACGAAAAAACCTTGTCGACAGCCGGGATTCGTGCTATAATATAAGTACACCGAAGGATCGGTGATACGAAAGGAGCTGTCGCATATGAAGTTTCAGTTTAGTGAGAAAAAAGTCAAGCTGCCCGGGAATGTCCACGCTTACGCTGAAAAGAAAGTAATGAAGCTGGCGCGGTACTTCGATGAGGATGCGCAGGCACTTGTCGTATTCTCCGTGGAAAAGAACCGGAACAATGTAGAATTGACGGTTCGGGGAGCCGGTACCTGGTTCCGTGCCCACGAGAGCACCTCGGATATGTTTGCTTCTATCGATGCGGCGGTGGGTACCATTGAAGGTCAGATCCGGAAGAATAAGACCCGCCTGGCACGGCGGCTGCGTCAGGACGCTTTTGTCCGCAGCGTGGAGGAAACCTCTTTTGCGGTGGATGAGCCGGAGGAGAGCCTGGAGATCGTCCGGACCAAGCAGTTCCACTTTGCACCTATGACCCGGGAGGAGGCAGTGCTGCAGATGAACCTGCTGGAGCATAACTTCTTTGCGTTCCGGGATGCGGATAACGGTGATGCCTTCGCTGTGGTCTACCGCAGAAATGACGGTGGTTACGGTCTCATCGAAGACGGAGAATAAGGTATAAATACAGATAGCAGGAGCCTCGAAAGAGGCTCCTGAAATTTTTTAGTTTTTTGGAAAAAAGTGCTTGACAAAAAGGGAAGTGTTTGGTATTATACTCGAGCGCTTCCGGCAGGGGGCGCAAAATAACGCAGAAAAGCGGCAAGAAAAATGTTGAGAAATGAAAAATAGTTCTTGACAAAGGCGCTTGACTGTGC
>JAZQHW010000030.1:0-11019 GCA_045540795.1 Faecousia sp.
CCCATTCGCCTTCCAGAATGGTCAGACCGGAATTCATCTTGACAAACTCTTCAGCGGGAGCGCTATCAATGATAACGCAGTCAACCTGACCATTGATCAAAGCCTGGACAGCAGTGGCACCGTTGTCATAGGCATTCACATGATCTTCGCCGTAGCCACCGTTCTCGGGTGTGTCGGAAGCGTAGATGTAACCGGTAGTACCACGCTGTGCACCGATCATCTTTTCGCCCAGGTTATCCATAGTGACATCGGAGCCTTCCTTTACGATAACAACCTGAACACCGGTAGCATAGCTGTCAGTGAACTCCATAACCATCTTGCGGTCTTCGTTAACGGTAACGCCAGCCATAACGATGTCACTCTTGCCTTCATTAACAGCCAACAGAGCGGCATCAAAGTCCATATCCAGAATCACCAGCTCCAGACCCAGCTTCTCAGCAATTGCGGTTGCGATCTCAACGTCGATGCCCTGGAAGCCACCGTCATCGGTAGTCATTTCGTAGGGAGGGAATGCAGCGTTGGTGGACATGATCAGCTTGCCTTCTTCGATTGTGGTGAGGGTAGCTGCTTCTGTGGTTTCGGGAGCTTCTGTTTCACCATCGGTGGGTTCAGCTGCGTTAGCAGTTGTTTCAGGGGAAGCGGTGGTAGCGGGGGTTGCGGGCTCGTTGCCACAAGCGGCAAACAGGCACATAACCATAGCCAGGGAAAGAATCAGTGCCAAATACTTTTTCATATTGATATACTCCTTTTCATACCTTTCGATAAGGTTTTATAATAAGTGTATTATACATCGTATAATATTCATCGTCAATTAGCGGTTAACACAATGATTGCACGAATGTTTATTGATAAAAATAGATATAACGCACAAAAATATACATAATTCCAGTATTGCTATGCAAATTGTAATGATAAAATTGAAATTCGCAATGAATATTATACAGTATATTGATGCATATATTTCATATTTTTTTCAGGAATCTCAGTAAAATGCAATAATCAGTTGTGGTGATGTATGTACTAGAAAATTGGAGTTGTAAAATCTGAGTATTTATACTATAATAAATAAGTTAAATGAATTTGACTTCGGAGGAGTTGTTTCTATGATGAATCGAAGTGAAGAACTGAAGAATTTCTTGATTCCCGGCAAGCATATTCACCTGGTTGGAATAGGTGGTGTTTCCATGCGTCCTTTGGGTCTTGTACTAAAAGGTATGGGTATGATTGTAACGGGTTCTGATATGAATGCATCTGTATCTACGGATGAACTGATTGCCAACGGGATTCAGGTGCATATTGGACATAATGCAGAGAATATTGCCGGTGCTGATTGTATTATCCGCACCGCTGCCGCTCATAATGATAATCCAGAGATTGCAGCAGCCCGGAGCTTGGGCATCCCAACTTTTGAGCGTGCGCAAGCATGGGGCGTTATTATGCAGGCTTACCGGAATGCGGTTTGTATATCCGGAACCCACGGAAAGACTACCACAACCTCAATGATGACCCACATTTATATGGCTGCAGAAAAAGACCCGACGGTTATGATTGGCGGAAACCTACCCCTTTTGGGTGCCGGTCATAGAGTAGGTGAAGGCGATACCATCATCCTGGAAAGCTGTGAGTATTGCGATTCCTTTTTGAATTTTTATCCTACCTTTGCGGTTATACTGAATATCGAAGCGGATCATTTGGACTACTTTAAGGATCTTGCTGATGTGCAAAAATCTTTCCGTCAGTTTGCGGAGCTCTCTTCTAACGGTATTCTTGCAAACGGAGATGATCCCCATGTCCGTGAAGCGTTGAACGGTTTAGAATATGTGACATTTGGCTTTGATTCAAACAACCGTGTTTACGCAGAGAATATATCTGCAGACTGGCAGCATTTTGATGTTATTTGTGATGGAGAAAAATATTGCCATCTGGATCTTAAAGTACTCGGAAAGCATAACACGCTGAATGCTTTGGCAGCTGCCGGTACCGCCTGGATGCTGGGTATTGAACCTTCTGCAACGGAAAAAGGATTGGCATCTTTTGGAGGAGCAGATCGTAGATTGCAGTTTAAAGGAAAGTTTAACGGTGCAGATATTTATGATGATTATGCGCACCATCCGGATGAGTTGGCGGCGACCATTGAAGCGGTGCGGTTACTGCCCTACAAGCGTATGATCGTGGCATTCCAGCCCCACACCTATACCCGTACACATGCGTTGTTTGACGATTTTGTCAGAGAACTTAAGAAGGCAGACCATGTGGTACTGGCGGAGATTTATGCTGCCCGTGAAAGAAACACCATTGGTATATCTTCAATGGATCTTGTAAAGAAGATTTCCGGTGCACACTATTGTGAGACCCTTCCTCAGGTAACAGAATACCTTAGTCAAATCGCAAAAGATGGCGATGTTATTCTAACAGTTGGCGCAGGCGATATTTACAAGGCAGGGGAAGCACTTCTTAAAGAGTAATTACCTTCAATGGAAATGAGGCGATTTTGTGAATAAGCACAATGTTTGTGTTTTGTTTGGCGGTGTCAGTCCTGAACATGCAGTTTCCTTGCGCTCTGCTGAGTCTGTGTTGACACATATGGATCCTGATAAGTACAATGTATTTCCTGTGGGAATCACAGAGGATGGCAATTGGATCTTATATGGAGGAACGGATTACTCTGAAATCCCTACTGGCCAATGGTTACAGCATCCGGGTAATAAAAAAGCAGCAATTTCACCAATCCACGGTCAAGGTCTTCTTTGCTTTGAAGGCGATTGTGTTGTTCGTGTGATGATTGATGTTGCTTTTCCTGTGCTTCATGGCGAAAATGGCGAGGATGGAGCAATTCAAGGACTTCTGAAGATTGCAGGTATTCCTTATGTGGGTCCTCATGTTGCCGAATCCGCAGTATCTATGGATAAGACTCTAACAAAGCTGGTGATGGATAATGCCAACATTCGTCAAGCTGCGTGGGTTATGGTGTTGGCTTCGGAGTTGAATTGTCATATGGAGCAGGTGATCCAAAGAGTAGAGGATAAGTTCTCTTATCCTGTATTTGTAAAGCCTGCCGGTACGGGATCTTCTGTCGGCGTGTCCAAAGCGAAGGACCGTTCTACTTTGGTGATCGCTTTGTTGGAAGCCGGGAAATACGGGGAAAAGATCCTTGTGGAAGAATGCATTGTTGGTAAGGAAATTGAAGTAGCGGTTATGGGCAACGCCAGTCCGGTTGCATCTGTTTGCGGTGAGATCGATTCCGGTGCTGAGTTCTATGATTATGATGCTAAATATATTACGGATTCCTCTGTGGCATATATTCCTGCCAGAATTACGGAAGAGGTGGCAGAGCGTGTCAGAGAGTTGGCTGTGAAAGCATATTGCGCAGTTGGTTGCCAGGGAATGAGCCGCGTCGACTTCTTTGTAACAGAGCAGAATGAAATCATTTTGAATGAGATTAATACAATTCCCGGCTTTACTTCCATTTCTATGTTCCCCAAATTGTTTGAAGCTAGCGGAATACCTTATCCTCAGCTTATTGATGAGCTTCTTAAGCTTGCTTTGGAGGGCGTCCACAGATGATACCGGTAATTCTATCCCTTCGTGGGAGGCAGGCTTATCAGGACCAGGAGCCGGATGTAATCGAACTGGTTACAGAAGGAACTCTGGATTTCCGGGATGGCGGTTGGGATATCGTATATCAGGAAAGCAATTTAACCGGCTTGGCTGGTGTAACGACAACATTTCGTGTAGAGCCAAATAGAGTTATTTTGACGCGCAGAGGTAAACTTAATTCTCAAATAATTTTCCAAGAGGGAATCAGTCACGACTCTTTGTACCAAATGGAATTTGGAGCTTTGATGGTTACTGTTTGTGCGAAACGAATATTGGTTCAGTTGGATGAATCCGGTGGAATGGTTGATTTAATATACGGTATTGAAATTGAAAAGAGTACAGTAGGCGAAGTTGACTATCATTTGGATATTCGCCCCAAATAATAATTACTCCCCGGTTGCTTAAACCGGGGAGTAATTATATTATTCGGGGGGAAGTGCACCGGGATCTTCTGAGATACCGCCGCCGCCAATACCGGGAACCTGGATATCGCCGACAGTAGGTGCTGTAGTTTCTGTTGATTCGATTTGGCATATAACTGCATCTCTTTTTCTATATGCAGAAGATGCCTCGAAATCCTTGGAAATCAGCTCATCTGTGTCTTTTTTATATTTGCAACGGTAGGTTTTAATATCGTAACCTGTGTAGGGTTCAACGATATAGTCACCGTCACGGTATCCTTCCAGGTTGTCGGCAGACACGGTACGGTAGGTGGTATCATAATTGTAGGTAGCCAGTACATCGTATTCCATTTTAACATAGTAATCCTTTGTATCTGTACCAACAATTGAAACTGTGATACTTCCACCGGAAGCCGTTGCTTCGATGCGAATGGGGTAATCGGTATTGTTTCGGAAACGGAAGTCCAGTGAACCCCAGCTTACAGTTGCATCCATTCCTAAAGGCATATAAGTGGTGGCAAAGCCGTGATTATCCCGCAAAAGGATCTCCAGATCTGCAACCATTGCACAGTAGTATAGAGCAGAGGATACTTGGCAGATTCCACCACCGATGGTCTCTACTGTTTCGTTTCCTGCATAAGAAGGACCGGGCTTGTAGCCACGCTCTGCTGTACGTTCGCCAAGTGCTTCATTATAGGAGAATACATCTCCGGGGTACATGACCTTGTTGTTGATTGCTTCGCAGGCAAGGCGGAGATTTGTGTCGCGGTTATCGTCACTGTCGCTGACTGCGGTATATGTGCTCAAGGTATCACTGTAAAGCTTTTCAGAAAGTTCCTTAGCAGTTATCGCGGGGGGAATTGCACAGAAGGGAATCGTTACAGTATCTCCGTATGCAGCCGCATCTAACTGTGCCTTTGCTTCGTCCAGTTTAAAACCGTATCCGTCTGATCCCTCAATAATCTCAAAATTGCTTTTATTGAAGGAAGCATCAACAGCTGGTGTGTGGTATTGTGCATATATTGCATCCAGATCTATCGCGTCCGGTTCAATCATACCGCAAGTGCCTTCTGTATAGAAAGTATTCCGGTTGTATGCTGCCATTACATCGTCATAAAGCTGATTCAGATTTAAGCCGTACTCCGGAACACCTAACGTGATAACAAGGGATTGGTTCGGTTTTTCTCCGGTAATCTCATAGGTGGATTGGGAGAGGGTGGTATTATAATTCTCACCAAGTTTAGCCAATGCATCCTTGATTGCCTGGGTGTCGATTTGTAAATATGGGATGATATCCACGGTGTATCCATCTGTTAGCGCTATTTGCTGCTCTTCTTTGCGTTTGCTTTCGGAGCCTGTGTTGCCAAAGCTATATGCTGCTTTGACTGCTGCCCTGACATTTAGGTTTTTACACCAATCGGTAGATAGCTCGGTTTGTGAATCCAGTACTTTAACGACCATCTTTGTTTGCGAGAATGTGGAGTCAGTTGCATTTTTTACAGCCTCAATGGCATCTGCTTGTGTCATACCTCCCACATCAACACCGGCAACGTATACATTCTTCAGAATTATACCGTTTAAATCTGCGTTCAAAAAGTATTGATAACCGGCGAAAAGAGAAACACCTATTGCAATAAGTGCAATGATCACAATAAGGAAAAAATAACGCTTGCCGGAACGCTTTTGCTTCTTTTTGCTGTACTTGCCGTGTATATTTGTACGGCGCTTGCTACGTTCTTGCTGCTGTTCTGCATAAGTGCGTTTGGGCATAGCAAACAACTCCTTTCTTTATATATGCGTATTTTATCATATTTTATAAAAAATGCAAGATTACAGATATTTACTGAAATGTTCAATAAAGACTTTCGATTGCTTCAGACTGTCTACGTTGGGAGCAAGTTTCAAACGAAGGGTAGGTTGTTTTGCGGTTGCCACAAACTGAACTCGCTTGCTGTACTCCTGTTCGCCACAAAGCGCGCTTATCGCTTCCAGATTTAAGTCGGAAAGGGTGAATAATACATCACCGGCTTTTTGCCGAATATCGGTAATGTGTGCTTTTCTGGCATTGGCACGAAGCAGAGCGATGTCAATCAGGTTCAGCACACCCTTGGGCGGATCACCATATCGGTCGATGATCTCGTCCAGGAGGTCATCTGCATCTGCCTGCTCTCGAATCGCTGCCATTCTGCGATACAGATCCATACGTTCCTCACCACGGGTAACATAGTCTTTATTAACATTTGCTGTGACGTTCAGGTCCGCAGTGCAGTCAAGTTCCTGTGGCTTTTCACCCCGTTCTTCCAAAACAGCTTCATCTAATAGCTTTAGATACATATCATAACCCACAGACATCATATGTCCGGATTGTTCAGCACCTAATAAATTACCAGCCCCGCGGATCTCCAAATCCCGCATAGCGATTTTGAATCCGGAACCGAATTCTGCGAAATCACGGATTGCGGATAGACGTTTTTCGGCAATTTCAGAAAGCGCTTTATCCGGTCGGTAGGTAAAGTAAGCATAGGCGTGTCTTGTGGAACGACCAACTCTGCCGCGAAGCTGATGCAGTTGACTAAGTCCAAACCGGTCAGCATTTTCAATAATAAGGGTATTGGCATTGGGAATATCCAACCCTGTTTCGATGATCGTTGTACAAACGAGTACCTGGATATTGCCATCAGCCATTGCGTGCATAACGTCGCTTAATGCATCTTCCCCCATCTTTCCGTGGGCAACAGCAACACTCAGATTTGGGATTCTTTTCTTAAGGGCAGAGGCGCATTGATCTATGGTTTCAACGCGGTTATGCAGATAGTAAACCTGACCGCCACGCTCTACCTCCTTACGGATCGCATCATCGAGAATTGCGTTGTTGTGTTCCATAACAAAGGTTTGCACAGGATAGCGGTCGGAAGGAGGTTCTTCAATAGTGGACATATCCCGGATTCCGGAAAGTGCCATATTCAAGGTTCTGGGAATGGGAGTTGCGGAAAGTGTCAGTACATCAACACCTGCTGACAGCTCTTTCAGACGCTCCTTGTGAGTAACACCAAAGCGCTGCTCCTCATCCACGATCAATAATCCAAGATCTTTGAATTGAATGGTTTTTTGCAACAATTTATGCGTACCAACTACGATATCTACCAAGCCGGTTTTTAGTTTTTCGATGGTTTTCTTCTGTTCGGTTGCAGAACGGAAGCGGCTGAGAATATCGATGTTTACAGGAAAACCACGGAAACGGGAAAGAATCGTTTGATAGTGCTGTTGGGCAAGTACTGTAGTGGGTACCAGGATAGCTGTTTGCTTTCCATCCATTACAGCTTTCATCACTGCCCGTAGAGCAACCTCTGTCTTACCAAAACCCACATCACCGCAAAGGAGTCTGTCCATAGGTGTTGGGGCTTCCATATCGTTTTTGATTTCGTGAATGCAGCGAAGCTGGTCATCAGTTTCCGGATAGGGGAAATTATCTTCAAATTCCTTTTGCCAGGGCGTATCTGCCGCGAAAGCAAAACCCGATTGCCGACGACGTGCAGCGTAAAGCTTGATCAGTTCACCAGCCATATCTTTTGCGGCTTTTCTGGCTTTTGCTTTTGTCTTTTGCCAGGTTTCCGTTCCAATTCGGTTTAGTTTTACATTTCCATCCTCGCTGCCACCGCCGATATATTTGCTGACCATATCCAGCTGAGTGGCGGGGACAAATAATACGTCGGTGCCTTGATAAGCAATTTTTACATAATCTTTAATTGCACCATCTACTTTGATCTGTTCCATGGCAATATATCTGCCAATACCGTAGTTTTCGTGAACAACAAGATCACCGGGAGAGAGGTCAGTAAAAGAGTTAAGTTTTTGTCGGTTAGTTGCTGATTTTTTAACTTTTCGTTTTGGGGTAGCCTTAGCCAGTAATTGTCCATCGGTAAGGACTGCAAGCTTGGCATCCGGATATTCCATACCGAAGGGAAGTGTACCTTCAGCCAGAAGGATCTGCCCAGATTGCGGCATTGTAGTAAGAGGAATACACAGGAAAGAGGATAAGCCTTTATCGTTAAGCATTTGCTGCAAAAGCTCTGCCCTTCTCCGGGAACCGCAAAGAACCAGGGAGGAGAACTCCATTTTTTGATAGTGAGCAAGATCTGCAGCAGCAGTATCCAAACTACCTCCATAGCTGGGTAACTGTTTAGCAAGCATAGACAAAAGACGCTTAGGAGGACATTCTTTTGGGTATGCAGTGCCGGCAAAGGTGTCCATATAGATTACGGACTTGTTTTCTAAATACTTTGTAAAGTCATCCCATTGAATGGAAAAGTCACATAGCTCACCGGCAAGAAGTCCGGATTGCAACAGGTTATCCAGTAGCATACCGGATTCTTCTGTTGCGGTTTTGGCAATACGATGAAGATTTCCGTGATCACAGAGGATGCAGACGGCATTCTTTGGAATATAATCCAAGGCAGAAGTAAACTCAGGATATATAAAAGCCATATACCGATCGGCAGCGGTGTTTTGAATTCCTTGTTTATATTTTTCCAGATCCTTGGTTAGTGTCTTGATTAGATTTTCGTTTGGTGTCTTTCGTCGGTTTTGCTTTGCAATCATTGCGGACAGATCGTTGCAAAGACCGGAGATGCCTTCAGGATGCAGACAGGACTGGGTTTCACCAACCGGAAGGACTGTGACGGATTGTACATTTTCTGTTCTCCGTTGGGTGTCTACATCAAAGAAGCCCATTGTGTCCAGTTCGTCACCAAAAAACTCAGCACGGCAGGGGAGGTCCTCACCGGGAGAATAGATATCCAGGATGCCACCTCTGACAGAGAACTGACCGGGACCTTCCACCATTGGACATCTGGAATAACCGCAGGCAGTCAGTTGAATTACTAGATCATCCAAATTGTATTCTTTTCCTGTTTCCAGTTTGAAGGTAACTTTCAAAAGGGTAGCCGGTGGAATCGTTCTCTGGCATAGTGCGTCCCAGGACAAAATCTGTATTTTTGTATTTCCGGAAAAAAGATCATAAAGCTGACGCAGACGTTTTTGCTCCCATCCACGGGAAACAACCGCTGTATCATAAAAAGTAAGATCCCGGCTGGGCAAGACAGAAACGGGGTCGACATTAAAGGCTTTAAGCTCCTCCTGTAGACGCTTGGCAGCCATATCATCCTGGCAGAAAATGACAATGGGTGCAGATACATCATTGTATAAACCGGCAATCATATGGCTGCGATTGATTTGCCCAATGCCGGTAACGGCAGCAGCTTCATTACTGCCAACAGCTTCCAGAATATGTTTATATTCCGGTATTGTGTGTAAAAATGATAATAGCTTTTCCATGAAACACCTCATTTTCTTTCCACGCAGGAACGCGGAAAGGGGGAAATATACCCCCTTTCCGTGATAATGTGACAGTATTATTTTCCGTTATAACGATTGGACGCAGCCTGTATGCCATCTTCTATGATCATTAATGCAGCATCAGCAGCGTTTTCCAAAGACTTGGCGAGTTCTTTTTCTTCACTTGCAGAAAAAGTGGATAATACCCAATCTGCAAGATCTTGTTCCGGGTGCGCTTTTCCGCCAACACCGACTTTGATCCGAGGGAAATCTTGACTGCCAAGTTCGGCTATAATGGATTTTATGCCATTATGACCGCCTGCAGAACCTTCTGCCCGAATACGAAGTCTGCCGGGAGGCAGGGAAATGTCATCAAAGATGACAATGATCCGCTGAGGTGGAATGCTGTAGTAAGCAGACAACTGCAGGACAGAACGACCTGATAAATTCATATAGGTTTGCGGCTTCAAAAGATAAAGCTTTCTGCCGCCTTTGACGGTTTGACCGTATAAACCTTGAAACTTCCCCTTATCAACTTTGCAGTTTAGCTTATCTGCAAGAATATCCAAAGCACGAAAACCGCAGTTGTGGCGCGTTTTAGCATAATCCTTGCCGGGATTTCCCAATCCCACGATCAGCCAGGCTTCATTACTTTTACCAAACACAGCTTAGAACAGATCAGCAATGGAAGTGCCGCCGTGAATGTGAGCGATTGCACGGGCAAAGATCGGAGCAACATCCAGCTGCTTGATCTTCTTACAGGGGCAGTTTTCGACCAGAGGAATGGTATTGTGCACAACAAGCTCCTTGATGGCGCTGGCTTCGATACGGTCAAAGGCAGGACCGGAGAGAACGCCGTGGGTTGCACAAGCGTAAACTTCCTTGGCACCGCCAACTTCTACCAGCGCGTTGGCAGCATTGCACAGGGAGCCAGCAGTGTCTACCATATCGTCGAAGAGGATGCAGATCTTTCCTGCAACATCACCGATAACATTCATAACCTCGCAAACATTTGCCTTCTGACGGCGCTTGTCGACGATTGCAAGACCCATATGGACCTTGGCGGCAAAAGCTCTTGCTCTTGCGACGGAGCCAACGTCAGGGGATACAACAACAAAGTTGTCGTGATCATATTTATCTTCGGGGAACTTATCAAGATAGTACTGAACGAAAGTGGGGTTACCCAACAGATGATCTACGGGAATATCAAAGAATCCCTGAATCTGAGAAGCATGCAGATCCATAGTCAGAACACGGTCTGCACCGGCAGCAGTGAGCATATTAGCCACCAGCTTTGCGGAGATCGGATCGCGGCTTTTTGCCTTGCGGTCCTGACGGGCATAGCCGAAGTAGGGGATCACGGCAGTGATACGGCCGGCAGAAGCACGGCGGCAGGCGTCGATCATAACCAACAGCTCCATCAAATGGTCATTGACGGGCTTGCAGGTGGACTGGATCAGGAAAACATCCGCACCACGTACAGTTTCGTCCAGGGAAACGGCAACTTCACCGTCAGCAAAGGTTTTAACAGAGCCCTGTCCAATAGACAGACCTAATTCCTTGCAAACAGTTTCTGCAAATGCAGGGTTGGAGTTACCGCAGAAAATCTTAATGTTCTCTCCGTATGCAATCATCTCAGTAGTACCTCGCTTTGTTTCTTCTATTTCGGTTACAGCACATAAGTCGG
>JAZQHW010000031.1:0-20145 GCA_045540795.1 Faecousia sp.
TGCCAATTTTCGTACAGAGTCAACCATTCCTGTTGATCGCTTGCCTTATGCTTTGAATACGCATCTTCCTGTAGATGTTGTAGTTACGAAAGCTTTTGACGTACATGAAGACTTTAATGCAATTGGTTCCTGTGCCCGGAAAGAATATACCTATATAATCTATAACTCACGGGTGCGTGACCCTTTCTATGTAAATCGTGCATGGTTTTATCCAAAACATCTGGATGAAAAGATCATGCAGGATGCAGCACAACAGTTTGTTGGCACTCACGATTTTGCTGCTGTCCGTTCTGTTGGAACGGATGTAAAGTCTACTGTGCGTACAGTATATTATTATAATGTGGAGCGACAAGGGAATTTGATTTACCTGCGGGTATGCGCCAATGGCTTTTTATATAATATGGCAAGAGCAATGGCGGGTACTGTTGTGTATGCGGCAGAAGGAAAAATTTTACCATCTCAGATTGGAGAAATATTGGATAACGGTAATCGTACCGCAGCTGGTCCTACTGTACCTCCCGGTGGTCTATATATGACACACCTTTGGTATGATGATGGTGTGGAAAAATTTGAGTGTCCGGATATGTTATAAAATTCACAAAATGTTTTTTTCTTTACGGGAAATCTGTGTTATATTTTCCGTCAGAAACGGAGTGATTCAGTATGCAGTCTAAAATGTGTACAAAATGCAAAAAAAATTTAGCAGTCGTTTTTATCACCAAGATGGAAAATGGTGTAACAATGAATGAAGGTTACTGCTTAAAGTGTGCCCGGAGTCTCGGGATTCCTCAAATTGAAGAAGCAGTAAAACAAATGGGTTTTTCTGATGAAGATCTTGACAGCTTGACAGATGAAATGAGCAGTATGTTTGGGCAGATGGAAGACAGAGATGAAAATGACGATGAAGTGGAAAGTCAAACTGCAACATTCCCACTGCTGAACCAGCTGTTCGGTTCCGGAAATTTACCGGGTAAACCAAACAATATGCCTGCTAAGAAAGAGGATACCGATGATCAGCAGGGAAGTACCAAGAAGAAAACAAAGAAACATAAGTTCCTGGATAGTTACTGCCTTAATTTAACAGGAAGAGCAAGAGAAGGAAAATTGGATAAGGTTATCGGCAGAGATGTGGAAACAGAGCGTGTGATCCAAATTCTTAACCGTCGCCAAAAGAATAATCCCTGCTTGATTGGCGAACCGGGTGTGGGCAAGACGGCAATTGCAGAAGGTCTTGCGCAACGAATCGTTGCCGGAGAAGTGCCCTACAAGCTGCGGGATAAAGAAGTCTTTCTGCTGGATTTAACTGCACTTGTAGCAGGAACACAGTTCCGTGGACAGTTTGAAAGCAGAATGAAGAGCCTGATTGGTGAGATCAAGGAAAACGGTAATATTATTCTTGTTATAGATGAAGTGCACAATCTGGTTGGAGCCGGTGATGCAGAGGGATCAATGAATGCTGCAAATATCCTCAAGCCGGCACTGTCAAGAGGTGAAATCCAGGTCGTAGGTGCTACAACGTTTAATGAATACCGGAAGCATATCGAAAAGGATGCAGCTTTAGAACGTCGCTTCCAACCGGTATCTGTTGCAGAGCCTACCATTGAGGAAGCTTGCCAGATTATGCAGGGCATCTCTAAGGCATATGCAGAGTTCCACGGTGTTACGATTTCTCCGGAGATCGCAAGGCAGTGTGTAGTGCTGTCAGAGCGTTATATAACGGATAGATTCTTGCCGGATAAAGCAATCGATCTTTTGGATGAAGCCTGTTCAGATGTGAATTTACAATGTAAAGAAATATCCCAACTGGCTGAATTGAAAAAAGAACGGGATGACTACGAACTGGAACTGAAGATGCTGACAGATGACACAGAAAATGAGCATTATGAGCGCTTGGCTGTTATTCGCAGTAAACTGTGCCAGATCGCCGCTGAAATTGAGCGCCTTGAGAAGATCCCGGCGCCGGCAGTTACTATGGAGAATCTTGCCCGTATTATTGAACTGTGGACTAAGATTCCTGCAAGCAAAATCAAAGCACAGGAATATATGCAGATCAAAGGTTTGGCTGATCGCTTGAAAAGTCATATTGTCGGTCAGGACGAAGCGGTGGAAGCAGTAGCAAAAGCAATACGCAGAAACCGTGTGGGCATTTCTCTGAAGAAGCGACCTGTTTCTTTTATCTTTGTGGGTCCTACCGGTGTTGGTAAGACAGAATTGGTAAAACGGTTGGCGGATGATCTGTTTGACAGCGTCGATTCGCTGATTCGTTTGGATATGTCAGAGTATATGGAAAAGCATACTGTTTCCAAACTTATCGGTTCACCTCCCGGATATATCGGTTATGATGAAGCTGGTCAGCTGACGGAAAAAATACGCCGCAGACCGTATAGTGTCGTTCTTTTTGATGAGATTGAAAAAGCGCATCCTGATGTGTTGAATATTTTACTTCAGGTTCTGGACGACGGTCGTATTACTGATGCTCAGGGTAGAGTTGTCAACTTTGAAAATACCGTAATCGTTATGACATCCAATGCAGGTTCGGAAGGCAGAGTTGGTGGACTTGGCTTTGGCAGATCGGATACGGATATGGTAAAGGATAAGACGATGAAAGCCCTTAGAGAGTTCTTGCGTCCGGAATTTATCAACCGTGTGGATGAAATAATCACGTTCAACCATCTGACAGAGGATAACTTCATTGGTATTGCGGAAATTATGCTTAATGAGCTGAAACAGAGCCTGCATAGCCGTGGCTTAGAAGTTTCTATAGAAGATTCTGTGAAGAGCCTGCTGGTTAAAAAGGCATTCTCTTTGGCATATGGTGCCAGAAATCTCAGACGTACGATCCAAAAGGAATTGGAAGATCCCATTTCTGAGATTATTATTGATTCTTTTGAATCTCCTGTTTCTTCGCTTTTTGTAACTGTCGAGGATGAGACTGTTAAAATAACAGCAAAATAACAGATCGGGAGGCAAGATTTCTTGCCTCCCGCAGAGTGTCAAAAAAGCCGCAAACCGTTAAACGCAAGTTTAACGATTTACAGCTTTTCCATATCTTGAATTATATAAATTAACATAACTGCTTTATATATTATAATTGAAAGATGGCTTGCTTTGCAAGGCGTGTAACTTACTTCAGAAAACGATCTCTACCGTACCATCTGTACGCCGACGAGATCGTTTTCTTCGTCTTTGTGGCTCCTTTAACCTCTGCCAGGCTGTCGAAAATAAGTTTTTCGACAGCCTGCAGGAGGCAAGATTTCTTGCCTCCTGATTGTTTACAGATCAAATTTTTGCGTAAGTTTATCGGATACTTTCCAAGCGGCATCTTCAACTTTGTTAGCTGCCTGTGTTGCTAAACGCCTTGTAGGATTGTTTCGGGACATCATTAGAATGCCGACAGCTCCGGCTGCTGCGCCGATGCCCATTGTTACAGCCCAACCTTTGAATCCCATAATCTTTCCTCCTCTTATGATCTGTGTCGAATGATGTTGTCTTCGACAGTATCAGTATTCCCAAGCCTGCGTGATTAAGACAAGGAAAAGGTTACTATATTCAGTATGTAGACGGGAAATATCCCGTCATTTTCCACTTGTTGAATTATGCATTCCGGTGGTGGAATTGCTGACATCACCGGTTTCATCAGTCATATCCGGCATACTGGTGTCAACACTTGGATCCGGAATGTTTGTACCCAGAGTTGGATCGATATCTGGCATAATCGTGGGCATTGTAGTGGGTGCGGTGGTAGGTCTTGTGGTTGGTACAGTTGTTGGGGCAGGATCTTCTCGACCGCAAGCGCTCAGACCTGCAAGCAATAATACTGCAGCGAGCATTATAGTTAACTTTTTCATAGTTACCTCCTGTTATTAAGAATATATCATTATTATGACCTGTTTTTTGATAAATAGACATAGAATTGTTGGGTTTTAAACACATTGTAAAAAATATAAATATACCATTGCATTTTTTGTATAATTTAGGTATAATAAATCGGAAATATTAAAAAAGGGGATTTTTCTTATGAAGAGACTTTCTGTAAAAAAGACTGCCGAATGTATGGCTTGCTTGGAATGTGTTCAGGCTTGCTCCAATGCTTTCTACAAGGAATTTAATGAGGATCTTTCCTGCATTCGCATTGTAGCCAAGGGTGAAGGTGCAAAGCCTATGACCTGTATTCAGTGCGGTAAGTGTATGAAGGCTTGTGAGTCCGGTGCAATTACTCAGAATCCCAAGACTGGTGTCTATATGATCAATAAGAAACTCTGTGTATCCTGCGGTAAGTGTGTGGAAGCTTGTCCTATGAAGGTTATGGTTATGCCTACAGAAGGTCCTGCTTCTAAGTGTATTTCCTGCGGCATCTGCGTTAAAGCCTGCCCGATGGAGATTCTGGAAATTGTCGAAAAATAATTTGTAATTACATATTACAAATTTGAAATGGTATAATTGAATATTGCTTATTGTGGTATATTTCCCAATGTAATATTCTTTCGTGCTTTTCAGGAGGCGTACTATGACTAAAAAACCGTCAAAAAAGATGTCAAAGAAGCGCGTATTGTTAATTGTAACAACTGTGATTCTTTGTTTCCTGCTTGCTGTCATTTTGACAATTGGAATTATGACGGGAGACTTGTTAAGTGGGATCAATCGTATTGATCATGATGAAGAAACATATTCCCAGGAAGAGTTGGATGATCTGCTGGATCAGTCAGACACGACACCGCTGATTGATCATACAGATGCGATCCCGACCAATAAAGATGTGATTAATGTTCTGCTGGTTGGACAAGATCGTAGAGAGGGTCAGC
Source organism: Faecousia sp. (assembly GCA_045540795.1). Classification (GTDB taxonomy): domain Bacteria; phylum Bacillota; class Clostridia; order Oscillospirales; family Oscillospiraceae; genus Faecousia. The sequence continues at coordinate 4,803 of JAZQHW010000031.1, forward strand.
CGAGAATGCATTCTGATGCGATGATCCTTTGCACGATTAACAAGAAAACAAAGACGCTGACGATGACATCCTTTTTACGGGATATGTGGGTGTTTATTCCGGATCATTATAATAACCGTATCAATGTTCCTTATATGTTGGGCGGATTTGATCTTCTTAACAAGACACTATCCTACAATTTTGGTGTACAGGCTGACTACAATGTGGAAATTGATTTTTCCGGGTTTATGACGGCAATTGATATGGTTGGCGGCGTTGAGATTGAATTAACAAAGGCTGAGGCTGATTATCTGAACCGTCGGGGTAATTGGGATGTTGAGGAAAATCAACATTGGAATTTGACCGAAGGTGTCACAAATTTGACTGGCTCCCAAGCGTTGGCATATTCCCGCATCCGTGAAATTGGCAATGATTTTGGTCGTACGAATCGTCAGAGAACGGTGCTGACGGCATTGTTGAGCAAGATTAAAGGACTGGAGATTACCAAACTTTATGATTTGGTCAAATCACTGACACCGTTGCTGACTACAGATATGTCAAATCAGCAGATTTTGGGCTTGATGCTGGAAATGATTCCCATTCTGCCGGAACTTAATGTTGTTTCTCAGCGGATCCCAATGGATGGTGAGTATTACGATACGGTTAAAGCTGGTGGAGCTATGGTTCTGGCTCTTACTGAAGAGAATCTTACCAACAATAAACAACTGCTGATTGATGCGATGAAAGCGGATTGATACGCTTCCGGTACATTGATTGAGTATTCTAAAAACCGAAGGCTTTGTGAACGGAATGTACGCAAAGCCTTCGGTTTTTGTTTAATGTGCTATATGTATACGGATAGAACCAAATTAAGAGTTTTTAGTGATCATTATATTTACATTAGAGATGAATAATAGAGGTGAAAGAGGTTTGTTATAAGAGTAGTCACTAAAAAATATTACAGAAAATTACTGATTGTAATAATTGCATATCCAAGTCAGATATGATATAGTATTATCAATCATACACCCGGAGGCGTTTATGTTGGAATTGAATGATTTTCAAATTAAAATAATGGATTTGCTCCCCGGTATTTGTCTGAAATTCTGGGAACCTATGGCCAAGCACACATCTTTCCGCATTGGTGGACCTGCTGAGGTTATGGTATTTCCTAAAAATACAGAAGAACTGGCTGAAATTTTAAATGTGTCCAGGATGTTGGACTGTAATTGTGCTATTTTAGGGGCAGGAACCAATATTCTGGCGCCGGACGCAGGAATCAATGGGATCGTCATTTGCTTGAAAGATTCCTTGAATGAGATGGAACAATTGGATGAAACCAGAATTCGCGTTTCCGCAGGTGTTACCATGAGCCGTGCCGCTGTTTTTGCTGCCGGCTTAGGCCTTGGCGGTTTAGAATTTGCCCACGGCATACCGGGCACAGTTGGCGGTGGCGTGTATATGAATGCCGGCGCATACGGTGGTGAAATATCTCAGGTTTGTCAAAATGTCGATGTGATGTATTCGGATGGTTCTTTGAAAACGATACCTGCTTTGGAAATGGATTTTTCGTATCGACATAGTCGGTTAGAGGATGACGGGGGAATTGTAGTCAGCGCAGTATTTGTACTGGAACCGAAACCTGTTGAAGATATCCGTGGTCAAATGCAAGAACTTATGGGAAAGAGAAAAGCATCTCAGCCACTGGAACTGCCGTCTGCAGGTTCTGCGTTTAAGCGTCCTTTGCAAGGATATGCTGCTGCTTTGATCGATGAAAACGGCTTGAAGGGAACGAGGATCGGTGATGCCGCTGTTTCGGATAAACATGCGGGTTTTGTTGTAAATTTAGGTAATGCCACTGCTGAGGATGTAAAGAACCTTTTGTATATGGTTTCTGAGAAAGTATATCAAGCGTCCGGTATTCGATTGGAGCCAGAAATTAGAATTTGGTAAGTTAGGAGGGAAGATTATGGCAATATCGTTTTCTGCAGGTGCTAAGGCTGAGATTTGCCGTAGTTTTCCTCAAAAGCATTGCTGCGCATTGGCACAGTGTTTTGGTATTTTGCTCTTTTGTAATAACTTCTCAGCTGATTCTGTTCGGATTATTACTGAAAGCCGTGAGTTTGCCAAGATGCTCCCGAAGCTTTTCAAAAGGGCATTCGGAATTACTTTTGACATCACTCCGGAATCGGAGAGCGCCGGAAAAATGAATTTCCAGATCATAGCCAGAGATAAAATTGACAGCGTTATGAAGTTTTTTGGGTTTGAGAGTACGGAAACACTGTCACTTCATATCAATTTGGCTGCATTAGAAGAAGACTGTTGCAGAGTTGCTTTTTTGCGTGGCGCCTTTTTAGCTGGCGGTTCTGTAACAGATCCAGTGAAGGGGTATCACTTGGAATTTGCGACGACCCACCATAGTGTTGCCAGAGAAGGATTTGCACTGATTCAGGAAACTCTCGGTTTTTATCCCAAGTCAACACATAGGGGCGGCGGTCAAGTGCTTTATCTTAAAAATAGTGAACAGGTAGCGGATTGCCTAACTTTCTTAGGCGCTCCTTTGGCAGCTATGGGCATTATGGAAGCACGACTGGAAAAAGAGTTGAATAATAAGGTAAATCGTCGTTGCAACTGTGATGAAGCAAATACTTCAAAAGTGGTAGAAGCTGCACAGGAACAGCTTTTTGCGATCCGCATACTGAAAGAACGGGGCTTGATCGAAAATCTGCCGGAAAAAATGAAGCAGGCAGCTGAGGCAAGATTAAAACACCCCGAGGCATCTTTAACAGAACTGGCTGGATTAATGGAGCCGCCAATATCGAAACCGGCTATGAATCATCGATTGAAGAAATTGATGCTGATGGCAAAGGAGTAAAGAAAATGAGTTTTGTACATCTGCATGTCCACTCTGAATACAGCCTGCTTGACGGTGCTTGCCGCATAAGCGGTATGATGGATCGGTTAAAGGAATTGGGACAGACAGCCATTGCTTTGACAGACCATGGTGTAATGTATGGATGCATTGATTTTTATAAAGCTGCAAAAGCTGCCGGTATTAAGCCGATTATCGGTTGCGAAGTTTATGTTGCTCCCCGTTTAATCAGTGACCGTATTCACGGCGTTGACAATGAGGCAAATCATTTGGTTTTGCTTTGTAAAGATATGCAGGGATATAATAACCTGTGCCTTTTGGTTTCCAAGTCTTTTACTGAGGGATTTTACGGTAAGCCAAGAGTGGATTTGGAACTTTTAAAACAACACAACGAAGGATTGATCGCACTCAGTGCCTGTCTGGCAGGTGCAATTCCCCAGCGTCTTATGGATGAGGAATATGAAAGTGCAAAGGATTATGCACTGAAGCTTCGGGAGATATTTGGAGAAGGGAACTTCTATTTGGAATTACAGGACCACGGAATCGAAGAACAACGGTCTGTGAACCTGGGGATTATGCGTATTGCCCGGGAAACCGGTATTCCTTTGGTAGTAACCAACGATGCCCACTATTTGCGGAAAGAAGACGCAAAGATGCAAGATGTGCTTCTTTGTGTTCAGACAGGTAAGACGGTAGATGACCCTAACCGTATGAAGTTTCAAACGGATGAGTTTTACCTGAAGAGCGAAGAAGAGCTACGTCAACTGTTTCCAAATTGCCCGGAAGCTTTCGAAAATACGCAGGAAATTGCGGAACGTTGCAATGTTGATTTTGTCTTTAATCAGTATCACTTACCCTCATTTCCCGTACCGGATGGCTATACAAACGAAGAATACTTCCGGGAACTTTGTATGAATGGATTCCGGGAACGGTACGTCGATCCTCCTGCTGAGTATATGGATCGACTGGAGTACGAAATGGAAGTTATAAGCCGTATGGGCTATGTGAACTACTATTTGATCGTATGGGATTTTATACGTTACGCAAAGGAACAAGGGATTCCCGTAGGACCGGGGCGTGGCTCCGGTGCGGCTTCCATAGCGGCATACTGTTTGCATATTACAGAAGTAGATCCAATGAAATATGCACTGATCTTTGAACGGTTCTTGAATCCGGAACGTGTCAGTATGCCGGATTTTGATACTGATTTTTGCCAGGAACGCCGTGGTGAGGTTATAGAGTATGTAATGCGCAAGTATGGAAGTGACCATGTTGCACAGATTGCTACATTCGGTACAATGGCTGCCCGGGGTGCGATCCGTGATGTTGGGCGTGTGTTGAATTTTACTTACGGGGAAACGGATCTGGTGGCAAAAGCCGTGCCCACTATGCCGTTACATATCACATTGCAGGAGGCTTTGAAGGTTTCTCCCAAACTGAAGGAAATGTACGATGGTGACGAACGGGTGAGGACCCTGATCGATACTGCGACCAGTTTGGAAGGTATGCCGAGAAATACATCCACCCATGCAGCCGGTGTTGTGATCACTGCAGATCCGGTGTGTAATTATGTTCCTCTTTCCAAGAATGAAGACACCATCGTCACCCAATATACAATGACTACCATTGAAGAATTGGGACTTTTAAAAATGGACTTCCTGGGATTGCGAAATTTGACAGTGATCAAGGATGCCCAGGAACAGGTACGTTTGGTAGATCCTTCTTTTGATATTGCAAAAATTCCGGATGATGATCCTGAAACCTTTGCAATGCTCGCAGAAGGAAGAACCCAGGGCGTTTTCCAGATGGAATCAGCTGGTATGACCGGCGTTTGTGTGGATATGAAGCCCACTTCTATTGAAGATATTACTGCTATCGTGGCATTGTATCGCCCCGGTCCTATGGATTCAATTCCCAGATTTGTAGCCAATAAACTGGATCCTAAAAAGGTAACATATAAAACTCCTTTGCTGGAACCAATCCTGCGGGTGACTTACGGCTGTATTGTTTATCAGGAACAGGTAATTGAGATTTTCCGTGCTTTAGGCGGCTATACAATGGGACAGGCTGATAATATTCGCCGTGCCATCTCCAAGAAGAAGATGCAGGTTATTGAGGCAGAGCGTAAAGTGTTCGTCTACGGCGATAAAGATCAGGGGATACCCGGTGCTATGGCAAAGGGTGTCAGCGAGTCTGTGGCACAGTCGATCTATGACGAGATCGTTGATTTTGCCAACTACGCGTTTAATAAAGCCCACGCTGTTTGTTATGCCGTTGTTGCATATCAGACTGCGTACTTGAAATGTCATTATCCTCGCCAGTATATGGCTGCGTTGATGACTTCTGTTTTGGATTCCTCTGCAAAAATTTCCGGTTATATTGCTGAGTGTAAGGAATTGGGAATTCCCGTACTTCCTCCGGACGTCAATCATTCTATTGACAAATTTGCTGTGGAGGGAGAATCGATCCGTTTTGGTTTAGGTGCGGTAAAAAATGTTGGACGCGGCTTTATCCGGGGAATGGTAGAAGAACGCATTCAGAATGGTCAGTTTCGATCCTTGGAGGACTTTGTCCAGCGTATGGGTGAAAATGACCTGCAGAAGCGCATTGTTGAGAACTTCATTAAATGTGGTGCTTTGGATTGCTTTGGACATCATCGCAGTGAATTGCTGGCAGTTTATGAAAATATTATTGACAGTGTTGTTTCTTCCCGGAAAAAGAATGTATATGGTCAAATCGGAATGTTCTCATTGCTTTCTGGGGAAGAACAAAATGAAACAATTCCAATTCCTACTCTGCCTGAAATGAAAAAAGCGGATTTGATCCTTATGGAGAAGGAAACAACTGGAATCTATCTCTCCGGACATCCGATGGATGATTACCGCCATATACTCAAGGGCACACGAATCGTTCCTATCGGCAAATTGATGGAAGAGGGTAGTGCGTACCAGGATAATCAAATTGTCAGTGTTGCCGGCGTTGTGCTGTCTGTAAAGATGAAAAGTACCCGGAACAACAAAACGATGGCATATGTGACATTGGAAGACGATACAGCAGCCATTGAAACGATTCTGTTTTCCAATGTGATCAATCAGTACGGTGGTCATATTAAAGAAAATCAACCTGTAGTTGTGATTGGCAAAATATCAATGCGGGATGATAAAGAGCCGCAAATCATCATAAACCGTGTCCGTCCTATTTCCGATTTTGACCCTGAAAATTACGAACCGGAGCGCGACCCGGATCAGCCAAATGTGTATACAGGCAGGTTGTATTTACGATTGCCATCTGAAGAGGGACCGTTGTTTTCCAAGGTTTGTAAGATCATTAATATGTTCCCGGGTAATGGTGAAGTAATTGTTTATTTTGCGGATACACAAATGAGGAAAGGAACCCATTGCCTTTTGGATGAAGCAATGGTTGCAGAGCTGACACGAGTACTGGGAAAAGAAAATGTAGTGATTAAATAACTTTTCTTTTTTTACTGCCTGTGATATACTAAATGAAAGAGGTGACGTAATGACAAAAAGAATAAGAATTGCTCTTTTAATAGTGCTGGCAGTCTTGTTCCTGCCCGGTTGTATGCTCACGGTTGATGAAATGTACCGTTTGCCAAAGCGTTCGGAAGACTATAATAATTTGCAGTCAGCAATTGATCAGGCAATGACAGGACTGAGCTATTGCGCACCTCTTACAGGTGAAAACCAACAAACCGTACAGTTGGCGGATTTAGATGGCGATGGCATACAGGAATACCTGCTTTTTGCGAAAAGCACAGAGGAAAAACCCCTGAGAATTTTGGTTTTCCGGGACATAGACGGAACTTTTGTAAACACAGATACGGTAGAATGTAACGGTTCCGCTTTTGATTTAGTGGAATATGTCAATATGGATGGCGCCGGCGGTATGGAGATCGTTGTAGGACGACAGCTGAGTGATCAAGTGATCCGGTCTTTGTCTGTCTATACATTTTCTGACGGAGAGCTGATTCAACTGGTATCGGTGAATTACACCAAATTTCTGACAACGGATATTGATTCAGACGGTCTTGCAGAGCTATTCCTGTTGCGTCCCGGTCTTACGGATACCGATAATGGTGTTGCGGAACTTTATGGCATCAATAACGGCATAATGGAACGCTACAATGAAGTGGGAATGTCCCAGCCTGCAGACAAGCTTAAGCGTATTATCGTCGGCAAGCTGGATGGCGGCTCTGCTGCGGTTTATATTGCCAGTGCTGTGGATGAGAGTTCATTAATTACAGATGTGTATGCGGTGGAAGGTAATATCTTCAAGAATGTAACCTTTTCCAATGAATCGGGTACCAGTGTCAAAACTATGCGTAATTTTTATGTATATGCTGATGACATTGATAACGATGCTGTGGTAGAGCTTCCTAATTTGATCACAATGAAACCTATGGAACAGATGCAAGCTACGGATACACATCAGTTGATTCGTTGGTACGCAATGACAATGACCGGTGATGAAGTGAACAAAATGTATACCTACCATAATTTTGTAGGCGGTTGGTATATGAAGCTTCAAGACGAATGGGCAACCCGTTTGGCGGTTGTGTCAAGTGGCAACCGATATGATTTTTACCTGTGGGATGAGTCGTATAAAACCACGGAGAAAATACTGTCTGTCTATGTTTTAACAGGTCAAAACAGGGAAGAACAAGTAGATACAGATAATTTGCTTGTTTTGCATAGGACGGATTCTACCATATACGGTGCAAAATTAGAGGATTGTGCAAATGAATACGGTATAACGAAAGAAAATGTTGATTACAGTTTTCAGTTGATCCAGCAGGATTGGAAGACGGGAGAAACTTGAGAGGTAAAGTATGAAAAAAGTATTGATCCTGGAAGATGAAGTAAATATTCGCAGCTTTGTGGTGATCAACCTTAAGCGTGCAGGTTACGATGCAATTGAAGCCGGTACTGGACAGGAAGCTTTGGATAAGCTGCGGGAGCACCCGGATATCGGTGTTGCGATTCTGGATATTATGCTGCCGGATATTGACGGTTTTGAAGTTTGTCGGAGGATCCGTGCCACCAGTAAGCAGATCGGTATTATTATGCTCACTGCCCGTACACAGGAAATGGATAAGGTTACCGGCTTGATGACCGGTGCTGACGATTATGTTACAAAACCTTTTTCTCCTGCGGAGCTCACTGCCCGTATTGATGCGCTTTACCGCAGAATCGGTGGAGACAGCGGTGCAGACAGTGAGATTCTGTCCCAGGGACCGTTTCTGATGAATACCCGGAACCATACTTTGGAGAAAGCTGGAAACCGTGTTCGGTTAACACAGGTGGAGTATTCTATCTTGAAACTGTTTATGCAGAATCCCGGCAGAGCCCTTTCCCGAGAGGAAATTCTATCTGCTGTTTGGGGTAGGGATTATGAAGGCGAACTGAAGATAGTAGATGTAAATATTCGCAGACTTCGCATTAAGATCGAAGACGATACGGCGAATCCTACTTATATTACTACAGTGTGGGGATTTGGTTATAAATGGGGCGCATAAAAAAACGGGAAGGAAAACCTTCCCGCTGGATGAAGGGCTTGCGGAAACGTTGGCTGTTAAATACGGTTGGTGTGCTTTGCGGTCTTGGTTTGGTATGTGTTTTGGCGGTTACAGCAATGTTTTCTGCGTACTACTATTCCACTATGGAGTCAGATATGCGATACCGTGCCAGGACAACAACAGAATTCTTTGCTGACTATTTGAATCAAAGCTATAACCAGTATTATCAGTCTTGCATTACATATGCCCAGACCTTTGAAGATAAGAATAATATTGAATTGCAGTTTATTAATGCCCAGGGTAAAATTGTTGCCTCTTCCTATGGCAGCTGGGCAGGACCGTCACCAACTACTTCCGATATAACGGATGCCATTCATAACCGGACGATCGAACCGTACCGTGGTGTAAATATGGCGACCGGTGAACGGATTATGGCAGTTTCCAGTCCAATGATCTATAGTAACGGAGAGGTTATTGGCGTGCTGCGCTATGTGACTTCTACTGCTGTGATGGATCTGCAAATAGGATATATTGCGCTGATATCTTTTTTGGCATTGTTAGTTGTTTTAACAGTTGTTTTGATCAGTAGTAACTACTATATTCACTCGATATTGGTACCTTTGGGTAAGATCATTGAGAAAGCAAAGAAGATTACCAACGGCAGCTATGGCATTCAGATCGAAACAAAGTATGATGATGAGATCGGTGAATTAGCAAACACGATCAACGAAATGTCTATCAAGATCAACCAGAACGAGAAGATGCAGACGGAATTCATTTCTTCTCTTTCCCACGAGCTTCGAACACCTCTTACAGCTATCACAGGCTGGAGCGAAACGTTGTTAAGCGGGGAAGGATTGGATAACGATACCCGAAGAGGTATGAAGATCATACACAGAGAAGCAGGACGCTTGACGGATATGGTTCTTGACCTTTTGGATTTTACCCGGATCCAGGATGGAAGAATGACGCTGAATATTGAAATGGCAGATATCCGCAGCGACTTTGAAGATGTGGTGTATATGTATGGAAGCAGACTGTCTCAGGATGGTATTCAGCTGGATTATCAGGATACGGATGTGGATATTCCGGAGATATCCTGCGATCCTAAGCGTTTACGTCAGGTTTTCCTGAATATTTTGGATAATGCTGCTAAGCACGGTTCTGAGGGAAAGCGTATTGAAACGACTTTGGATTATAACGAGGGTATGGTTATTGTAAAATTCCGTGATTACGGCCCCGGTATACCTGAGGATGAAATACCTCTGGTTAAAAAGAGATTCTATAAGGGTAGCTCCAAAGCCAGAGGATCCGGTATTGGTCTTGCGGTTTGCGATGAGATCGTTCATATGCACGGAGGCACGTTGACATTGGAAAATGCGGAAGGCGGCGGAACATTGGTGACAGTTACGCTCCCTGCGAAACAGTAAGGATGAGATAAATGCTAAATAATCAAGAAAAATTTAAAACGATGATTGGCGGACAGGCTTTGATTGAAGGCATTATGATGCGTGGTCCAAAGCTGGATGCGATCGTCGTTCGTAAAGATGGGGAACTGAATGTGGAAACTACGCCCCGTAAATTCCGACCGAAATCGTCGCCCCTTGCCTTGCCGTTTATCCGTGGTGCTGTTAATTTTTTTGATTCTCAGGTTTGTGGTGTCAAAGCGCTCATGCGCTCTGCAGATCTGTCCCCTGAAGAACAGCAGGAGGAACTATCCAAATTTGACCGGTGGTTGGAAAAACGTCTTGGGGAAAAGAAATTTCGAGATTTTCTGATTGGCTCTGCTGTAGCATTGGGTTTGGGAATGTCTATCTTCCTGTTTTTTATGATTCCCAATATTATTGGCAGTCTGTTTGACGGACTTATAAAAAGCACTTTGGTCCGGAATTTAATAGAGGGCGGAATTCGTATTGGAATATTTCTGATCTATATGCTTCTGATCTCCCGTATGGGAGAAATGAAGCGTGTCTTTGCTTATCACGGGGCAGAGCATAAAACAATTCGTTGCTATGAGGCGGGCTTGCCGTTAACAGTGGAGAACGTTCGTATGCAGACCAGAAAACACCCCCGATGTGGTACGAGTTTTCTCTTTGTTGTTTTGATTCTGTCTATTTTGGTTTTCTCTGTTGCTTCTATTTTGCTGCTTACCCTGTTTCCTGGATTGGAAATAATGCGCGGTACATTTCTGTATAGCTTGATAATGCTTGCCTTTAAGTTGTTGCTTCTGCCTGTTGTGGTTTCTGTCAGCTATGAAATCAATCGATTGGTTGGAAAGTATGATAATGCGTTTACCCGACTGATGACAGCACCGGGTATGTGGTTTCAGAACTTTACCACAAACGAACCGGATGATAAAATGATCGAGGTTGGAATTGCAGCGTTAGAGGCGGTTCTTCCGGAACAAGAGGGGGAAGACCATTGGTAAAGACCCTGTCTGAATTGTATCTGGAGACCCGGAGAGCTTTTGCAAGTGTTGAAGATCCCCAATCAGCTGGTGTGTCTGCCAGAAATCTGCTTTGCCGTATTACAGGGAAAACTCAGGAAGAGTTTATACGGGATATGCAGCTATATGCTTCGGAGGAATGCTGTGATCATCTGAAAGAAGCAACCGGGCGCATCCTGCAAGGGGAGCCGATGGCTTATGTTTTAGGTGAGTGGGACTTTTACGGGATGACACTTCTGGTAACGAAAGATGTGTTGATTCCCAGAGATGATACTTGTGCTGTTGCTGAGCTTGCGATTAAGCAGGCATTGTTCCTGGATCAATCCCCGAGAATCTTAGACTTATGTACCGGCACCGGTTGTATTGGACTGGCGATTGCTCACCGTGTTAAAGATGCACGGGTTACACTGGCAGATATTTCTCCGGCAGCACTGACTGTTGCAAAGAAGAATATCGTCCTGCAGAAGCTTTCAGGACGTGTTTCCTGTATTGTTAGTGATGCCCTGGGGAAACCGTCAAGCTTTCTGGGAAAATTTGATATGATCGTTTCTAATCCGCCGTATATTACAACTGCTGAAATGGAGCAACTTCCATCTAGTGTAAAAGACTATGAACCGCATTTGGCGCTTCATGGCGGTGAGGACGGTCTTGTATTTTATCGCACGATTGCACAGAATTATAAAGATTCCTTAAAACCCGGCGGCTACCTGTGTTTAGAATTTGGCATGGGGCAGGGGGACGCAGTTTGCGAAATATTGGAGAATAATGGGTTTACAATACTGGAGCGGACCAGTGATTATAATGATAGAGAACGTGCCGTAATTGCACAATACGGCAGGAAGGAAGTTTAAAATGGCTACAAGAAAAACAACATTTGATGCACCTGCACCGGCGACAGATAAGAAAAAAGCTTTGGAAACGGCATTGGTCCAGTTGGAGAAGAGTTTTGGTAAAGGTGCGGTTATGCACCTTGGCGACAAGCCGGAGCTTAATATCGATGCGATACCTACCGGCTCTTTAGCGTTGGATGCTGCATTGGGGATCGGTGGTGTACCTAAGGGTCGTATTATTGAGATTTACGGACCGGAATCCTCCGGTAAAACAACTTTGGCTCTCCACATTTTGGCACAAGCCCAAAAAATGGGTGGAGAAGTGGCATTTGTGGATGCTGAGCATGCTTTGGATCCTGTTTATGCTGCCGCTTTGGGCGTTGATACGGATAATATGCTGGTTTCTCAGCCTGATACCGGTGAACAGGCACTGGAGATCACCGATGCTCTGGTTCGCTCCGGCGCAGTAGATGCAGTTGTAGTGGACTCCGTTGCGGCATTGGTGCCCAGACAGGAAATTGAAGGTGAGATGGGTGACACTTTTGTTGGTCTGCAGGCAAGACTTATGTCCCAGGCACTGCGTAAATTGGCAGGTACGATCTCTAAGACCAACTGTGTTGTTATCTTTATTAACCAGCTTCGTATGAAGATCGGTGTTATGTACGGTAACCCTGAAACTACAACAGGCGGCAATGCACTGAAGTTCTATTCCTCTGTTCGTTTGGATGTTCGCCGTGTGGAAGCCATTAAGGAAGGCGGCAATGTTATTGGCAATAAGACCCGCGTCAAGGTTGTAAAGAACAAGGTTGCACCGCCCTTCCGGGAAGCGCATTTTGATATTATGTACGGTCAGGGTATCAGCAAGTGGGGTGAATTGGTGGATCTTGCTGTCCAGATGGAAATCATTCAGAAGAGTGGCAGCTGGTTCAGTATGGGTGATGAGCGGATCGGCCAGGGTAAGGATAGTGTAAAAGCATTCTTGATGGCAAATCCTGATATTGCACAGGAAGTAGAAGACCAGGTGCGGGATAATCTTATGCAGGTTTCCGGAGTAAGAGCGCCTGCAAAAGCTGCACAGCAGCCTGTGGCTGTTAGTGCTGATGATTTTAATGATGAAGATTGATTCTGTTGCCTCCCGGCAAAACCGCGCTGGGAGGCACGCAGTGCGGTTTTCAGACGGGTCTGTTTTACAGCTCTATCCTCAAACAATTCAGGAATTTGACTTGTATCCCGGTAGGGAACTGTCCGACAGAGATATGCACAGGCTGCTTACTGCTGTCGGTGCAATGTCGGCAAAAATGCGGGCAGTACGAATTCTTGCGGCAACATCTGTGTCGAAGAAAGACCTGGAACACCGACTGGTACAAAAGGGTGAAGATCCAAACCAGGCGCAAGAAGCGGTTACCTGGCTTTCCAAAATGGATTTACTTGACGATAAAAAGACCGGTGAACAAATTGTCCAGCGGTGCGTTACCAAAGGATATGGTGTACAGCGAGCAAAGCAAATGCTTTATGAAAAGCGTATTCCAAAAGAGTATTGGGATGAAATTTTGGAGGGTTATCCTGCGCAAAGGGAAAAAATTGAAGAATTCATCCGTGACCGTTTAGGTGATAGCCGTGATCCAAAGGAATTACGCCGTGTAACAGATGCATTGATTCGCCGCGGACATAGCTATGGTGAGATTCGTCAGGTATTGGCAACCCTCAATTTTGAAAGCGATGATTTACCGGAGGAGTAATATGGCATGTGTTGGCTTTATATCTCTTGGTTGCGCAAAAAACCAGGTGGATTGTGAGCGTATGATATATCGGGTACAGGAAGCCGGTTTTGATGTTAAGGCGGATGTCGTTGGAGCGGATGTTGTAGTGATCAACACCTGTGGCTTTATTGATTCAGCGAAATCGGAAGCTATTGATCATATTTTACAGGCAGGTCAGCTGAAGGAACAGGGATTAGTCGGTAAAATATTGGTGACAGGTTGTTTGTCCCAACGGTATCAGCAACAGATATTGGATGAACTACCCGAAGTGGACGGTATTTTAGGAACAGGCAGTTATACGCAGATCGTTCCTGCTATCGAAAAGCTGCTTAATGGTGAACAGGTGTTGGATTTTGGCTCTATTGATGCCCCGGAAGAAGAAACCGGAAGAATTTTGACAACACCGGAGCACTATGCTTATATTAAGATTGCAGAAGGCTGTGATAATCGCTGTGCTTATTGTATCATTCCCTATTTGAGAGGAAAGTTCCGCAGCCGCAGCATGGATGATATCCTGTATGAAGCAAGACTTTTGGCATCCAACGGTGTGAAAGAACTTATTGTAGTTGCTCAGGATACCAGCAGATACGGAACGGACTTGCCCGGTAATAAGCGTATGCTACCCCAATTGCTCCGTGAATTATGTAAAATTGATGGATTCCAATGGATTCGGATTCATTATGTCTATCCGGATGAGATCGACGATGATTTGATTGATGTGATTGCAGAGGAAGCTAAGATCGTAAAATATTTGGATATTCCGATTCAGCATTGCAATGATAAGATTCTGAAATTAATGAACAGACGAGGCAACGGTGCTTTCCTGATGGATTTGTTTACCAAACTTCGTGAGCGGATCCCTGGACTGGTTTTACGTACCAGCGTGATCACCGGTCTGCCCGGCGAAGGGGAAGAAGAATTTGCAGAACTGTGTCAGTTCTTGAAACAGCTTAGACTGGAACGCGTTGGCGCTTTCCCGTTTTCTCCGGAAGAGGGAACACCGGCAGCTGAGATGAAGCACGTGGATGCAGACGTGGCTTTGCAACGTGCGCAAATGGTGGAAACGATTCAGTCTGAGATTATGGACGCATACAGCAGTAGCTATATAGGCAAAGAAATTCAAGTGCTGGTTGACGGCTATGATGAGGAATTCCAACAGTTTTACGGAAGAACCTATGCGGATTCACCGGACATTGATGGACGTGTGTGGATTGCCTCAGAAGAATCATTGCTGGAAGGCAGCTTTGTTATGGTTTATATTGACGGCTTGATCGACGGTGATCTTTCCGGCTATATTGTGGAGGAAGAAGAATGACAACTGCTAGTAAAATTACTCTGATTCGTGTGGCATTTATTCCGCTCTATATGGTTTTGATGTACTTAAGTGACGGTAATTCAGGGCTGTATATGTGGCTTGCATTGGGCGTGTTTATTATTGCCAGCTTAACAGATTATGCTGATGGGTATATTGCAAGACATTACAATCAAACAACAGATTTTGGAAAATTTCTGGATCCCTTAGCGGATAAACTTCTTGTGATTGCGGCAATGGCAATGTTCTGTCAGTGGGATCTTTTCCCGGCTTGGGCGTTGATGATCGTTCTTACCCGTGAGTTCGCTGTTACCGGTCTTCGTTTGGTAGCGGTAGGTAAAGGAACTGTTATTGCTGCAGGAAAAAGCGGTAAATTGAAGACAGCCAGCACGATGATCGGACTGTGTGTGCTGATGGCGTTTCCGCAAATCGTATTTATTCGCTGGACTGTGCTCATCGTAATTGTTGTTACTACCGTCTATTCCGGTATTGAATACTTTATTCAAAACTGGAATTGCCTTTGGGACAAATAAAAATGTTGCCGGTGCAAATGCACCGGCACAGTAATGTGAGGACTGTTATGAATTCTAAGGAAATTGGCGAGATCC
>JAZQHW010000032.1:0-3600 GCA_045540795.1 Faecousia sp.
CAGCACATCGAAGCGCAGAGCGGGAGGCACCAGAATGCCCTGCTCGTTGCGGGTGCACTGCTCGGGAGTGAACTTGTAAGCGCCGTGGCTGGTGCCGATAGCGATAGCCAGGGAGTCACAGCCGGTACGGGTCACGAATTCCTCAACCTCTTCAGGACGGGTGTAAGCAGCAGCCTCAGCGGAAACATTGACCTCATCCTCGATGCCAGCCAGAGAGCCCAGCTCAGCCTCGACAACAACACCGTGGTCGTGAGCGTACTCAACAACCTTCTTGGTAATCTCGATATTCTTCTCAAAGGACTCGGAGGAAGCGTCGATCATAACGGAAGTAAAACCGCCGTCAATGCAGGACTTGCAGGTCTCGAAGCTGTCACCGTGGTCCAGGTGCAGAGCGATGGGGATCTCGGGGCACTCCAGGATAGCAGCCTCAACCAGCTTCACCAGGTAGGTGTGGTTAGCATAGGCACGGGCACCCTTGGATACCTGCAGGATAACAGGAGCCTTTTCCTCACGGCAAGCCTCAGTGATACCCTGAACGATCTCCATGTTGTTGACATTGAAAGCACCGATAGCATAACCGCCGTCATATGCCTTCTTGAACATTTCAGTTGTGGTTACAAGAGCCATTGTAATCATCCTTTCTGTTATTCGTGGGCAGTTCCACTTTTTCACGATTTCCATTATATCATAATTTTTCCGCATTTCAATATGAAGATTTGCATAGATGCCCTATACTTTTTGACAAAATAAATGTTAAAAATGGCTATTTACCTTTTTACTGGAATTTAGTATAATTTATAGGTAAGTCTGAAAATCCACAATAAGGAGTGTTTTTTATGAAATTATCCCCCCTTCAGCTGGTAAGATACCAGTATAACCCCAAGCTGCCGGGTATGCTCAGAAACGGCATTTCCGAGATCTGTGTAAAGGACGGTGCCGCTACCCAGAGTGTTGCCGACCAGGAAAAGATCCAGGCTCTGTTCCCCAATACCTACGGCAAGAATGAGATCACCTTCCAGAAAGGTCAGAACACCGCACCTGCCAAGAAGCAGGTGGTAGGCGTGATCCTCTCCGGGGGTCAGGCACCCGGCGGTCACAACGTGATCTGCGGTCTGTATGATGCCCTGAAGGCTACTGACAAGGACAATGTGCTCTACGGCTTTAAGGGCGGTCCCAGCGGTCTTTTGGAGGATGATTATATTATCTTCGACGATGCTTACATCAACCAGTACCGGAACACCGGCGGCTTTGATATCATCGGCTCCGGCAGAACCAAGCTGGAAAGCGAAGAGCAGTTTGCCGTTGTTGCAGAAGTCTGCAAGAAGCACGGCATCAACGCCATCGTGATCATTGGTGGTGACGATTCCAACACCAACGCAGCTGTCCTGGCTGAGTACTTTGCCGCCCACAACACCGGCATTCAGGTCATCGGCTGCCCCAAGACCATTGACGGCGACCTGAAAAACGAGGACATTGAGTGCTCCTTCGGCTTTGACACAGCCACCAAGACCTACAGCGAGATCATCGGCAATATCGAGCGTGACTCCAACTCCGCCAAGAAGTACTGGCACTTTGTGAAGGTGATGGGCCGCAGCGCTTCCCATGTTGCTCTGGAATGTGCTCTTCAAACCCACCCCAACATCTGCCTCATTGGTGAAGAGATCGCTGCCAAGAAGATGTCCTTGGCACAGATCACCGATTATATCGCCGACTCCGTGGCAAACCGCGCCGCCAAGGGCTGGAACTTTGGTGTCGCACTGATTCCCGAAGGCATTGTGGAATTCGTTCCCGAATTCTCCGTACTGATCGCTGAGATCAACGAGCTGCTGGCTGGCGAAAAGACCGCTCAGTTCAATGCTCTGCCCAGCTGGCAGGAAAAGTATGCCTTTATTGAAAACGGTCTGACCAAGGCATCTATGGCTGTATTTGCCATCCTGCCAGAATCCATTCAGCAGCAGCTGTTCCTGGAGCGGGACCCCCACGGCAACGTGCAGGTCTCCCTCATTGAGTCTGAAAAGCTCTTCTCCGCTATGGTCAAGGAAAACCTGGCAAAGCGGAAGGCTGCCGGCACCTACAACGGCAAGTTCTCCACCCAGCATCACTTCCTGGGTTACGAAGGCCGCTGCGCATTCCCCTCCAACTTCGATGCCGACTACTGCTACAGCCTGGGTTACAATGCCTTTATGCTGATCCAGTACGGCTACACCGGTTACCTGTCCAAGGTTTCCAACCTGTCCAAGCCTGCTGACCAGTGGGTTGCCGGCGGTATGCCCATCACCAAGATGATGAACATCGAAAGAAGAAACGGCAAGGATAAGCCTGTTATCCGCAAGGCTCTGGTAGAACTTGACGGCAAGCCCTTCACCTTCTTTGCTGCCAACAGAGAGCAGTGGGCAGTGGAAACCTGCTATGTCTATCCCGGTGCGATCCAGTACTTCGGACCCAGTGAGGTCTGCGATCTGACCACCGTGACTCTGGCTTTGGAGCAGGGCGAATAAAACCTTAAAAACCGGATGCCGCTGTCCTGACGGCATCCGGTTCTATTCTCTTGAGGAGGTATCTGAATGGATTGGGAAACTTTTGAACAGATAGAAGCCTATATGCTCCGGTGTATGGAGGACAGCGCCCACGATAAAGAGCATATCTACCGGGTACTGAATAACGCAATGGTCATTGCCGAGGCAGAATCCGATGTGGACTACGGTGTTCTCATCACCGCCTGCCTGCTCCACGATATCGGCAGACCTGCCCAAATCGCAGATCCTGCCCTGTGCCACGCAGAGGTAGGCAGCCAAATGGCATATGATTTCTTAATGGCAGAAGGCTATCCAGAGGACTTCTCCCGGCAGGTGCAGTCCTGCATCCGCACCCACCGGTTCCGGAAAAATGACCAGCCGGAATCTTTGGAAGCCAAGATCCTCTTCGATGCTGACAAGCTGGATGTCACCGGTGCCATCGGTGTTGCCCGGACGCTGGTGTATAAAGGCACCGTCACAGAACCTTTGTATTCCCGGCGTCCTGACGGTTCTGTTTCCGACGGCAAAGAGGATGATACCCCTTCTTTCTTCCAGGAATACCACCGGAAGCTTACCAAACTTTATGACCGCTTCTATACCCAGCGTGGCAAAGAACTGGCACAGGACCGCCGGGCTTCCGCAGAATTCTTCTACCGGAATCTGTATAACGAGATCTGCCTGCTGGACCGCTACGGCAAAGAACAGCTGGAAAAGCTCCTGGGCTGACCAGTATCGCAATTCAACATATTATATCCTGTAATAACGAACTGCTTGACTATTTTTCAAACAGTTCATTACTATGGTCAGCAGAAAAAGTGCCCTCTGCAATAAGCAGAGGGCACGATGTTAGAAACGGGATTACTTCAAGCTTTCCTCAACAGCGACAGCCACGGAAACGGTCATACCGACCATGGGGGAGCGAAAGGAGCGCCGCCTGTGGCGGATACAGCGACTTGAGCGAGTGGCAGCGGTCGATAAAATCGAGGAAAAGCGTAAGCCCGAAGATTTTATCGGGCACCGCAACAGGGGGAGCGAAGCGACTCAGCTCCCCGACCTGCGAAAACAGGGCGCCACCCTTCTATAG
>JAZQHW010000033.1:0-25367 GCA_045540795.1 Faecousia sp.
ACCTTACCATATGCCTTCAGTAAGTGATTCGTCAAAGTTGCCAGGGGTTTCACGATTTGATTATAGTCACCATCGTATTCTGCAATATAATCAAACGATGACAGCAGATTTGTCCCTCTGGAAAAATGCAACTGTATATCAAATGGTATCCCCTGATATTCTACAGATATCGGTGCCCTTAAAATATCCTTATTGCCTGTAATATCCACTAAGGATTCTTCCTCGATCCCCAGTTCCATAGCCACGACTTCCACAGGCTCTCCCAGCAGATCCGCCAATTCCTTATAGTACGGCGGATGCTTATCTATGGGATCTGTCATAAAAAATACAGCAGTCAGCAAAATGATCAAAACCGCAAATCCGGAAATCCACACTGTGGGTTTCTTATAATGAAGTACATTTTTGATTCGTTGACGAATACTGATCTCTCCAAAGGCAACCGGGCAAACGGCAAACCGTCTTTTCTCCCTGCCACAGGACAGCAGTGCCTCAGAATAGGTCTTTCTCTTTTGTATGTCGAAATTCTTAATCACAGCATCATCGCAAGCTTCCTCTACATCTCTACAGAGCACAATATATGCGAACCAAACCAGTGGATTGAACCAATGCAGAGACATAGCAAGAAAAGCGAACAGCTTCAGCCAATTATCCAGCCGTTTGCTATGTGCCTTTTCATGGGCAATAACCGATTCCGCAACGCCGGATTCCATACCGGAAGGTAAATAGATTTTAGGAACAAAATATCCCAGCAAGAACGGAGATGTCAATCGGCTACAAGTATACACACCTCTTTCCATAAGGATCGCATCCCGAACACGGCGCTTAAGGTTCCAATAAGAAACGAATGTGTACAACAGCATTCCGACAGAACCAACGGACCAAATAACACTTGCAATTTGTACATAATCCACCGGATTTACCGGTGCTTCATTCTCTGAAAACTGAATACTCTGGTCTGTCTCTATATCTTCAAAAACCGGATTCTGCTGCAACGCACCGGAACTACTAACAGAAAACACATCTGTAACAGGACGGGGATTCCAGGACACTTCAAAGCGAAAAGGTATAATCAGTCTTACAAAAACAATCAACCATAGAATGCATATCAGCGCTTTCGGTGTTTTGGAAAACAAGTGTCGAAACAACATAATCACACCGATCATAATACTGCCAACAATGCTAATATTTAGAAACTCTAAAAACAGTTCTGTCATCTTCAGTCACCTCCTGTTAGTTTTACTCAATAGCATATCCAAAGCGTTGCAGAGTCATTGAATCTATCCACATAAATATTACAAGTAAGCGTATGTCTACGATCATTATAGGATTCCAGCTCTTTCTTTATGGTAGTTGTCGCAACCGGTGTCAGATCCCAGGTAACCAAATTGCCGGAAAAATCCTCATCTACCACTCTTTTTAGTAAAGAAGGATCTTGCCAAAACTTGATATCCCGGTTCCATTCCTCCCCCATCATTGCTTCCACCCAATTAAAGAAATAACTGGTATCATTGGGCTTACCAAAATCAAAGGAAAGCTGCTTACAAACATTTGCTGCATCCATAAGTAAATCGGTTTCTTCCTCTGGAAGCTTATACACCCGTTCCATACAGACACCGGAGAAATGATAATCCTTACCGCTGAAATTGATAGAAATATCAAAATTCAGATCAGCATATTCCTCTTCGATTGGGAAGCCCCAACGGTTATCGCTGATATTTTCAACAGCCTGTAGATCGAAACCAAGAGCAGCAGGTGTGTCCATACGGGGAGTTCCATATAGAGCCGTCAATTCTGCATAATGGCTAAAACACTTTTCCGGTTCTACATCATCTGACACAGTTCGGGTGCATCCAGCCAATAATGACAAAGTAAACGAAACCGCAAATAAGGTAGCAAATAAACGTTTCATACGATTCACCCCTTATATTGATCGATCATTTCCTGAAGCTGTGCAATTTCCTTATCGGAGAGCTTTTTACTGCGGGAGAATGCTGCGATAAACGCAGGAAGCGACCCTTCGAATGTCTTCTCTACAAATTCATCCAATTCCGCAACTTGGACAGCTTCTTTCGTGATTAAGGAACTCACCATGGCATTTTCATTTTTAAGAACACCGCGGTCTGACAGTCTGCGGATCACAGTATAAGTAGTTGCCTTAGACCAACCCAGCTGTTCCTTACACAAGGCAGCAAGCTTAGTGCTGTTAATGGGCTCTACCTCCCACAATATTAAGCAAAAACGGTATTCACTTTCAAATATCTTTGGAATATTCATCAAAAGTTCCTCCTTATCCGATTGGTCTAATTCGTTCGACCTTGTAATTAGTCTAACACGTTCGACCATACTTGTCAAGGGGTTATTAAAAAATATTTCTATTGACGAATAGTAGACAAAGTAATATAATGTTGAAGTAAAAATACTGAGAGAGGTGCTTAACTATGTATTCAACCCCCAGACTTTTATCTATTTTCTGTGTGATCCTTTGCGCAATGGGCGCAGTAGGCGCAATTATGGTCGTAATGGGTATTTCTACTATGCCCACTGTCCCCTTCTCTGTTGTGTTCGCTTCCGCTATGTTCCTGGCTGCAACGGTTTTGATCTCCCTGTTTGTTACTATCAGCCTGCGCAGTCTGTGCCAGGACCTGCAAATGAACGATGATGTAACCAGTCAGAAGCTTCAGGATATGAAAAAGAAGCTGGAAAAGCTGGAAGCTCAGGGAAAATAACCCACATTTTTTAAAAAATAATCTACATTTAAAAAAACACTTGACAAACAGCGAAAAACCTGTTAATATATCGAGGTTGCCAAAGACAGCAGGTGGCTAGTCCATAAATCCTGCCGAGGTACGCTGATATGATGTTAAGCGTGTCTTCCTGTCTTTTGGCAGGAAGACATTTTTTTCGGAGGTGAAAATACATGCCCAACGCACAGGTTCTTGAGAGCAAAAAGGCAGTAGTCGAGGCTCTGACTGGCAAAATCAAGGATGCTACTTCCGTTGTTTTTGTTGACTACAAGGGTATCACCGTTGCTCAGGATACCGACCTGCGTAAGCAGTTCCGCGATGCCGAAGTGGAATACACCGTTGTTAAGAATACTCTGACCCGGTTCGCAGCTAAGAATTGTGGCTACGACTTCGACGAGATCCTCAACGGCACTACCGCTATGGCTTGCACCACCGGCGACCCCATCGCCCCCGCTCGGATCGTTGCCGAGTTTGCTAAGAAGAACAAGATCGCTCTTTCCATTAAGGGTGGCATCGTTGAAGGCAGCGTTCTGTCCGCAGAGCAGCTGTCCGGCTTCAGCGAACTGCCCAGCAAGAATGCTCTTGTTGCTTCCGTCCTGGGTACCTTCCTGGCACCCATTTCCAGCCTGGCTTTCGTTTTGGATCAGATCCGTATCCAGAAGGAAGAAGGTAAGGAAGTTCCTGCTGCTGCCGCTGCTGAAGAAGCACCCGCTGCAGAAGCTCCCGCTGCTGAGGCTGAGGCTCCCGCCGCAGAAGCTGCTGAAGCTCCCGCTGCTGAGTCCACCGAGGCTTAATCATTCGTAAATCAACACATTATAAACTTAAACATTTAGGAGGATATTACAATGGCTAGTGAAAAAGTCACTGCTCTCGTTGAGGAAGTAAAGGGCCTGACCGTTCTGGAACTGTCCGAGCTGGTTCACACCCTGGAGGAAGTTTTCGGTGTTTCCGCCGCTGCTGCTGCTGTTGCTGCTCCCGCTGCCGGTGCTGCTGCTGAGGCTGCTGAAGAGAAGACCGAGTTCGACGTCATTCTGAAGTCCGCTGGCGCTTCCAAGCTGAACGTCATCAAGGTTGTCCGTGCTGTTACCGGTCTGGGTCTGAAGGACGCTAAGGATCTGGTTGACAACTGCCCCAAGACTCTGAAGGAAGCTGTTTCCAAGGAAGATGCAGAGAAGATGATCGCCGAGCTGAAGGAAGCTGGCGCAGAGGCAGAGATGAAGTAATTTCACTTCACTTTACACAAACAACAGCCGCCAGTTTCTGGCGGCTGTTTTCCTTATCTAAACAAGGAGTTTTTTATGGATACTATTGTTTCCTATCTTAATAATCTGAATATTTCCCTGGACTCTTCGTGGATTGTAACACTTATTATTTTTGGCGGTATACTTCTTATAGGCTTTTTAAGCAGACTGCTTTTCGGTAAGCATTCTACATTTAATGCTGCCATTTCCTCCGCAATTGGCATTCTGTTCATTTATGTAATTACAATTGTTTTGAACAGCATTGGAGACCAGTTTCAGCATTTGGTTGCTCCCCTGCCCTTTGTCAGCCTCGGTCTCGACAGACTGATCCTGTTTCCCTTCACAGAAGCACATTATACTGCAGTCTGCTCTGAACTTTTAAATATGATCATACTGGCATTCCTTGTGAATTTAATTGACAGTTTTCTTCCAAAGGGGAAGAAATTATTCAGTTGGCTTTTTTACCGTTGCCTGACTGTCATCCTCGGTCTTATTGTTCATGTTTTCATTGTTGGAGTGCTATCCAAATATTTACCGGGAACTATTGCCACCTATGCGCCTGTAATTCTGCTGGTTATCCTTGTTTTGCTTCTTCTTACCGGGGCATTAAAACTGTTAGTTGGTGTTTTATTAGGGATTATGAATCCCATCATTGGCGCTCTTTACACGTTTTTCTTTGCCTCCCTTGTTGGAAAGCAAATCACCAAAGCTGTATTATCTACTGTCATTTTGGCAGCAATTGTGATCATACTAAGTTATTTCAATATTAATGTAATTCTTTTATCACAAGATGCCGTAGTCGGTTATTTACCCACTGCAATTATGCTTCCGGTGTTATGGTATTTTGTATCAAAGGTATTCTAGTATTAAAGAAATAGTTGACATCTCATTTTCAATTACGATATAATATATAAAAAATGCAAAGGTGTGTTGCACAATGAAGCGTTTTCTGGTCTTATTGTTATCGATTCTTATGCTCCTGTCTTCTGTGGGTTGTTCCCAAATTTTCGGCTACCACGTACCGGAGCCACTGCAATATCCGGATTATGTGCTTGAAGATGGCGCTTCTCCGGAACAGCTCCGGGAAACCGCCGTTCGTGCAATGCGAGATATGCTTTCACTGCAATGGTTCACAGCAGAAGATATTGGTTACAACAAAGAAGGCAGTAAGAAATACTTTCAGCATGCAAAAGACACCCTGTTTGGCGGTGTGTTATACTCCGGTGCCAGTTCCGGTCTGTTTCAAACGCTGGAGTTCTATGATCAAAAAACCGGCGAATTGAAGTACCCGGGTACAAATGACGAAATGAAGGATGCCATTGGCAGTGCCTGCGCAGATACACTCCTGTGGAGCTGGAGCACCGTCTGCAATTCCTTTACCGGTGGCTTCTACCCAAGCACTATGGTTGTAAACAACGGCTATATTCCTGTTGGCGATTACACCTACAACTACGATATTGATACATTCTACAAGCATCCTTCCGATCAGATCGTAAAAACAAACGGCACGAAGGTTATGATGGAGTCCTATGCAAAGATGCTACCTGCCGACGCACTGATCTCCACAACGCAAAATCATGCTCTGATGGTTATTGAAGAACCTGTAGTTGTTCGATATCCCGAAGGTACCATCAAATCCGAGGAAAGCTATGTCATAATCCAGGATCAGCGTGGCGGTATTGGTGCCGGCTTCTATGATGTGGAACACGAAGGTTATACTGTACATCACAACGGACGCATCCGTGAAAAATTCACCTTTGCAGAACTTCTGAAAGAAAACTTTATTCCTATTACTGCCGCTGAGTTTATTGGAGAAGATAAATATGAGCGAGCAAAAGTAACCACCAGTGGCGGAGATGTGAACAATTTCACAGATATACCCAATATCACTGTGAAAGCAAACTACCCCATTGCTGTTTTGAAACTGATCGTAACGGACAATAACGGCAAAGAAGAAATACTAGAAAGAGTTCTGTTCCATGCTTATGACAAAGAGGGTGCTCCCCGGGAATACGATCTGGGCGAACTTACCAAACTTGCCTATATTAACCCCACAGTCACAAAGCGGATCCGCGTTGAAGTTACTGTTTCAACCGGTGAAGTATTCATCCCAATTGACATACAATAAGCAAAAATCTGCTACGGTAATGCCGTAGCAGATTTTCTATTATTCAGCTTTTTCGATTGCTTCCAATACGCCTTCAATTCCTTCTGTTTTTACAGTTTCCATCATACCACTGTCATAGCTTTGTGCAACAACAGGATCAATGGGAAGCCGTGCAAGAATCGGCAGCCCAAAAGCTTCAGCCACTTCATCCAAACGACTGTCACCGAATACGTTAATGCGCTTTCCACAATCGGGACATTCCAGAAAACTGTAGTTTTCCACAAAGCCCAAAACCGGAACGTGCATCATATTTGCCATCTTTACCGCCTTGGCAACGATCATAGATACCAGATCCTGAGGGCTGGTGACGATCACAATACCATCAACAGGAAGACTTTGAAATACCGTCAGCGGGACATCGCCGGTTCCGGGAGGCATATCCACAAACATATAGTCCACATCTTCCCAGATAACATCGGTCCAGAACTGCTTTACAGCACCGGCAATCACAGGTCCACGCCAAACAACAGGATCTGTATTGTTGTCCAAAAGCAGGTTAATGGACATCACCTGAATACCGGTGGTAGTCAAAGCAGGATACAAACCTTCGGGGGTTGCTCCCTGGCACTCACTGACACCAAAAGCAGTGGGAGCAGAAGGTCCGGTAATATCTGCATCCAAAACAGCAACCCGCTTCCCTTTCCGGGACATACCCACCGCCAACATAGAAGTAACGGTAGACTTGCCGACACCGCCCTTACCGGAAACAACGGCAATTACCTTTTTTACGCTAGCTTTAGGATTCAGCTGCGCAATTAAACTTTCCGCCTTGCGATCTGCACAATCACTACCGCAAGAGGAACAATTTCCACTACAAGAACTCATTAATACAACGCTCCTTAGAAATATAATCTTGATCTATTATAGGTCAGTTACTTAACTCTGTCAACTCACATTTGCGCAGTTTCCCACTGCTCCAATAAGTCCATTAACACTGCTTCTGCGGTTTCTTTTTCACCAAGAAGCCTGGTCAATTCCTGGTAATCAGCAGCAGCTGCTTCAATCGCCGTATCCAGCTGTGCAACCAGCTGCTCCTGCTTCTCGATTTCCCGTTCCAATCTGCGGACCAGCTTTTCTGTTTCCTTCGTACCGCCCTTTGGCTTTTCTTTTTTAACCTTCGGTGCTGTCTGCACCGGAGCTTTTATCATTGCTTCGTGTTCCAAAATTGAGCGGTACTTACTGTAGCCACATTTGAAATCCCGAATACCACCATCTTCCAGCAGCCAAATTCGTTCTGCAAATTTCTCAATAAAATAACGGTCATGGGAAACAAATAACAATGCACCTTCAAATTCCTCGATAGCCGCCTCCACCCATTCCCGGGATGCAATATCCAAATGGTTGGTAGGCTCATCCAAAATCAAAAGGTTGATCTTCTCATCCATAAGCATACACAAACGCAGCCGTGATTGCTCGCCTCCGGAAAGATTTCCTACGCTCTTGAATACGTCCTCGCCCTGGAATAAAAATGCACCTAAGCGATCTCTAGCCACCTGAGGCGTACAATTCTTTTCATAAAGCATTGTATCATACAAGCTGCGCTCCGGATGGGAAAAATGGATGATTTGAGGCAAGTAACCCCATTTCACCGTAGGTCCAAACTGAATCTTACCCTGGCAGGTTTCCTCACCCAACAAGCATTTAATAAAGGTCGATTTTCCGGTGCCGTTGTCACCAAGAAGTGCAATTCGTTCCCCACCCTCAACCTTCAATTCCACATCAGAAAATAACGTTCTGTCCCCAAAGGATTTTTCTACATTTTTCATTGTGAATACCATATCACCGGAAAAATCCCGTTCGCCAAAGGTCGCACGCATTGTTTTTTCAGTTTTGGGACGCTCAGTTTTTCGTATCCGCTCCATACGGTGCTGGATGGACATTGCTCTGCGGTAAAGGGTGCGGTTATTGATTCCCCAACCTTTCATCCGTTCAACCGTATACCCTAACTGCTTCAATTTTGCCTGTTCCTGTTCATATTGCTTCAGCTGTAAATTAAACCGTGCCTGTTTCTCATCAATATAAAAAGAATAGTTACCGGAATAAAACTCTGCGTGTCCGTCCACGATCTCGATAACACGGTCAGCAACACGGTCCAGGAAAAAGCGGTCATGGGAAATAGTCAGCACAGTTCCCTTAAAGCTGTTAATATAACTTTCCAACCACTCTACATTCCGTAGATCCAAATGGTTGGTAGGTTCGTCCAGTAGAAGTATGTCTGTCTTCTCCAGCAGCAATCGTGCCAGATTGACACGGGTCTTCTCGCCACCGGATAGGCTGTCAAATTCCTGAATTCGCTGTTCCTGGGTAATACCCAAGCCGTTGCAAACCTTATCTGTTTCCACATCCATATCATATCCGCCGCCGGACTGGAAACGATTTGTCAGCACATCATATTCCCTAAGTTGTTCTGTAGTTGCCCCTGCAGACATTGCCTGCTCCAACTGCTCCATTTTTCTTTTTGTATTGGTCAAATGGGAATACGCACTGCGCAAAACATCCTCAACAGTAAATCCTTCCGGAAAATGTGGAATCTGAGAGATCAATCCCAGCCGTTTATGAGGATTGATATAAACTTCACCCTCATCATAGTCCATCTGACCGGTAAGGATATTGAATAGCGTTGTCTTTCCGCAACCGTTTCTGCCAAGGATCGCAACACATTCCCCCTCCTGGATCTCAAAGGACAGATCTTCCAGCAGGTTCTCACCAATGACAAAAAACTTCGTTAAATTTTTAACGGATATATCGATCATAATATTACTCCAATTGCTGCAGCAATTCTTTCAATTCTTCTTTTGTATATAGTAAATTGATTGCCTGCAGCATAGCATTGCTGCTCATATGCTCGGGCATATTCATTCGTTTCAACAGTTTCAATCGCTTTTCTTTACTGCCTGCACCGCCTGATAATCCAAATTCGCACAAATCGGTTTTTGTAATCAATCCAACATGCAATACATTCTCTTCTCCCTGGATCGTTGCCCCTGCCCGCTTAAGGCAATCCAGCAGCACTTCCGGAGTCATTCCTTCTACACCCAGTTTTCCCTCTTTGCCGGCAGTGTTTTTTCTTCGTTCCTTACCGGCAACATCCGGAATGTATGCGTGTTTTAATAGGTTTGACGGAATTGCGCTTTTCAGATAATTACGAATCACAAATCCAGCACCGTCTGAGTCCGTCAGTATGATCAAACCCCGTTTTTCCGCAACGCGGCGCAGTAAAGACAGTTGCTCTTTTTGATTCATAACGCTGAAACCGTCTGTTTGAAAAATCGGTGCATCTACAATCTGGGAAAGTGTGTTTTTATCATACCTTCCTTCAACCACGATAGCTTCCTGAATCTTAATCATTGCCACGCGCCTCCTGCGCCAGACGAAGGATCAACAGTTCCAGCAGGCGGTCGGCTTCATCAAATGATGTTTTCATCTGTCTATCTGTTTCCAGGATCCATTCCGCAGCCTTACTGCAAAAGCTACCGGGAAAGCGCTTGGCTGCGGTAAGAAGCTTCTGTGCAGGGTACTCTTTCATACCCAGCAACTGCATCAAATCCCCTATACCTTTTCCATTATCCATTACGATCCTGGCTGTACTGATCCTGCGGAAATGCGAACCGATGGCACCCAAAATTGCTATTGGTTCCTGTTGCATTTTTAATAACTGGTGTAGTTTCTCCAAAGCGGCAGCATAGCTTCCCGCACCCAGAAGGTCTGTCATTTGAAAAACCACTGCATCCATCACCGGCTCTGTGACGGCGTCAATATCGCTTTTGGTAACTGTATCTGCACCGGAATAAGCACAAATTTTGGAAATCTCACCGGATAACAGGGTCATAGAACCACCGGTCAAATCCACAAGATAATTACAAAGCTCCGGCGTGATCTGCTTTTTATTTGCAGCAAAATGACGTCCGACCCAGGTAATAAGCTGTCTTTGATCCTGTCTGCCAAACTCAACTATGGAAGCATTTTGTTCAATAACCTGCCATAGCTTTTTCATTCGCTTATCCGGTTTCCATGGAGTCGTTTCATAGGTAAGCACTACAGTACAATACTCCGGTATATCTCCCAGCAGGTCACCCATTTTTTCTCTGTCAGCCTCCGGGAGCTTAAAAAGGTCGATCTCATCTGCCAAAACGAATGTATGCTCTGCCATCATAGGGAGGCTTTCCACCGCATCCGCAAAACTTCTGATATCAAATGTTTCCTTGGTCAACTTATGAAAATTGAAGGATTCCGTAAGGTCATCCACCAGCAGTTTTTTAATTTGGTCCAAATAATGATGCATCAAAAAGCTCTCTTCACCATAAAAAATATAGAGTCTTCCTAGCTTTTTTTCACGAATTTCTGCTTTCAGCATCTGCAAACCACCGGATTGTTCCTGCTCCTTTGCCATAGGAATCACCTCCTGAAAATAATAGTTCCGTCAATATCTGTTCTTTTAATTCTGCATTGGAATAATTTCAAACTTTCCAACACGCTATAAGAAGGATGACCATAAGAATTATCCTTACTTACAGATATCGCCACTGTGGCAGGACGTGTCTCACTCAAAAGCTCATAGCTTGTTGCGTCAGCAGCACCATGGTGTCCTGCAATCAGCAATTCCAATTGGGGCAGTTCTGCTTTTTTTAGCAATTCCCGTTCCCCTGTCACATTTCTGTCACCGGTTATCAGTATATCACAATTTTCCCTCTGAAACAAGATACACAATCCGCAATTGTTTTCCTTCACCAGATCATCTCCGGTGAACATCGTGAATTTTCCCCAATCGCCGGAAAGTACAGAATCTTCCGTGACCCAGAAGATTTTATCCGCATATTGTTCTGACAGCAATGATTTCATTTCGCCATCGTCCGGTATGTCCGGTAAATACATTCTCTCAATTCCTATTCTTGTAAGAAGTAAGGGAACACCGGCAGAATGATCCACATCGTAGTGAGTAAGGATCAGTCCATCCAGTTTTCTTATTCCCTGGGATAAAAGCTGCGCTGATACCCGGTCTGCCGCCATACTGCCGGAATCACCACCACAATCCACCAAATAGTTTCTTCCGTCACACTGAAACAGAATCGACTGTCCCTGTCCTACATCTATAACGGACACACGAAACGGTTCCAGTTTAGTTTCCAATCTTGCCAATCCCATGCAAACCAGGAAGGATACTACCGTACAGGTAAGCATTATTTTCCTGAATCGAAACTTATGTAACCAGAAAACAGCAAACAACAAATAGCAGAAAAGTATCCAAATAACCACATAGATACTGCAGGAATAAACCGCAGCGAAAGGCAGCGCTGACATAGTTTTCGCCACCAAAGCTACATAGCGCACCAACCAGGAAATAATCCAAGCCACTATTTTTCCCAAAGGAAGCCATATCCATCCCAAGGTGCAAGCGAGCATAATTCCGTAGAAAATATAAGAAACTGCCCACAGGGATAATATATTGGTAGCCACGGAAACCATACTCACCGCACCAAAATATAAAACACTAAGTGGTGTAGTGATCAGCATAGCGCTTAACGTAACCGAAGTATTTAAACAAATGATTCTTAAGGTACTCCTTTTCCAATCAAAACCCTTTTCGCACTTCAGTAAACGGAATAAGTAATTACGGATCCTGCATTCCATCATCAGCATTCCGATCATACAGCTCACAGACAGCTGCAAACTAACAGAAGTAACTACCATTGGATTGATCACCAGCATCAGAAGGACAGAAAAAGAAAGCGCCGTGGGTGAATCGTATTCCCTCGTTGTCAAGCTGGCTAAAAGAACAAACAGCTGCATTACACAGGCACGCAGAACCGAAGGTGTAAAACCTGCCAACGCTGCAAACAGAATAAGAAGCGGTGTACATCCAAAGAAAGCTAAAAATCGTCTTTTACCGACGACTGAATATACCAGGGAGCATAAAATGGAAATATGTAATCCCGACACTGCAATAATATGACGAATGCCACTTGTTTTAAATTCCGTATCTGTTTCATAGGGCAAATCACCGGTATCACCTAAAAGCAATGCCTTTGCAAATGCCAAAGTATCAGCAGGAAATATCGATTCGATCATATCCAGGATAGACTTACGGAATTTTGCAATGATATAAGAATCGGGAACTGTATCCGAATGTACAATTGTAACCTTGTCATTTCCATATGCCAACAAAAAGGCACCGTCACTCTGATGAAATGTAGCGCCGTCAATACCATCTTTTGTTGTTAGTCGAAAGTAGAATTCTCCCTCTATCCGATCACCCGGCTGCAACATCTCTGTTTCCTTTAGGTATGCATAGGTATGATAGTCTTTTCCATCTATTGTTACTTTTGTTTCTACTCGGGTTCCGTACTCTGTTTCAACACTATAGTCTGTGACTTCCAATATTACAGAAACGGTTTTTCCGTCTATCTCCACAGCCGGTTTTAAATAGAGAGAATGGTAAATCTGAAACCAAAAGCTTCCTATTGCTACGCCAACCAGAATCATACCCAAAACTTTTACCGGCTTCCAATGAGCAACGGAAAGGAGGATACCGCAAACCAATCCGCAAAGTCCTATCATCAAATAATACTGCGCGATAGAAAAATAACATCCAGCAGCACAAATTGCAGCAAACCCTACGGTAAACCATAACAGTATCCGCATAATATCCCCCTTTCATCTTAAAAGGCGCTGCCATTTGGGCAGCGCCTTTTGATTTTACTGAAGCTTGGATGCTACAAAATCGTCAACCATTGCCAATGCGTTGTCCACTTTCTCTACATCCTTGCCGCCGCCCATAGCGGAATCAGGCTTACCGCCACCGGAGCCACCACAAGTTGTGCAAACCAGCTTCACCAGTTCGCCTGCCTTCACGCCCTTTGCAACGGCATTCTTGCCACATACTGCCAGGAATGTGATCTTACCATCATTGACACTGGAAAGAACCGCAACAACATTTGCATCCTTGTCCCGGAGCATATCACCCATCTGGCGCAGTTTATTAGCGTCAGCGTTAGGAATCGTTGCTGTGATGACCCGCAGGTCAGCCACATCTCTTGCACCAAACAGGAAGCGGTCTACCTCACCTGCAGCCTCTCTTGCTTTAAATGCCTCCACCGTGCGTTTCAGCGTCTTGATTTCTTCGATCTGACTTTCCAGCTTCTCTGCCATTTCACCGGGCTTTGTCTTCAAGATCGCGCAAGCGTTGTATACACGCTGACGGGCAAGCTCCATTTCTGCCAGGCAAGCCTTACCGGTAATTGCTTCAATACGACGGACACCGGATGCAACAGAGCCTTCACTTTCAATACGGAAAGGTCCAACCTTTGCCGTATTATCCAAATGGGTACCGCCGCAGAGTTCAATAGAATAGCCACCCATATTAACAACCCGGACAGTATCGCCATATTTTTCGCTGAACAATGCCATCGCGCCGAGCTTCTTTGCTTCGTCGATAGGCATCTCCCGTACATCTACAGGGTAACCCTCCAAAACCGCAGACTGCACAATAGCATCGATCTTGCTCAATTCATCAGGTGTAACAGCAGAGTAATGAGAGAAGTCAAAACGCAGACGGTCAGGCTCCACCAAAGAGCCAGCCTGCTGAACGTGATCACCCAAAACACTCTTTAATGCCTTTTGCAGCAAGTGGGTTGCAGAGTGGGCACGCATAATACCCTTACGACGCTCTACATCAATCGCAGCACAGACAATATCGTCCACCTTCAAAGATCCGCTTTCCATCGTACCGCTGTGCAGATATCTGCCGCCCTTGTCTTTTTGAACATCGGTAACCTTAAAGCGGCTGTCACCCATCATCAAAACACCGTGGTCTGCACACTGTCCGCCCATCTCAGCATAGAAGGGAGTCTTATCCAAAACTACAACGCCTTTCTCGCCACCGGTGATGGAGCCGGTAACCTCTTCACCGACACAGACTGCAACCACCTTGGCTTCGCAGTTATTTCCTTCATAACCTACAAATTCCGTTGCAGTTACATCAGAGCCGAAATCAATACCTGCCCAACCCAGGTCACCCAATGCCTTACGAGCCTCCCGGGCACGGACTCTCTGCTCTTCACGGCAAGCAGTAAAACGCTCCATATCCACAGTCATATCCTCGTCTTCCAGCATTTCCACTGTCAGATCAATAGGGAAACCATAGGTATCGGAAAGAAGGAATGCATCGTCACCGGAAAATACAGTTTCGCCCTTTGCCTTATGCTCGGTCAGCTTTTCACCAAAGATGCGTATACCTGTATCAATGGTACGGGCAAAGTTCTCTTCCTCATTCTTTACAACACGGATAATGTGCTCAGCACGCTCCCGCAAGTAGGTATAGTGGCTTTCGTTTTCCTTAATGACAGTAGAAACCACTTCAAACAGGAACGGCTTATTGACACCCAAAAGCTTACCGTGACGGGCAGCACGGCGGAGCAGCCGACGAAGCACATAGCCACGACCCTCATTGGTGGGCTGCACACCGTCAGCGATCATAAAGGTAGATGCACGGATATGGTCAGTAATAACACGCAAAGAAACATCTGTCTTTGTGCTCTGACCGTAGGATGCACCGGTAATGGCAGTTACATGGTTTGTAATATTCATAACGGTATCTACATCGAACAAGCTGTTCACATCCTGGCAGACAACAGCCAAACGCTCCAGTCCCATACCGGTATCGATATTCTTCTGCACCAGTTCTGTATAATTGCCGTTACCATCATTATCAAACTGAGAGAACACATTGTTCCAAACTTCCATATACCGATCACATTCGCAACCAACGGTACAACCGGGCTCACCGCAACCGTACTTCTCGCCACGGTCATAATAAACCTCAGAGCAAGGACCGCAGGGACCGGAACCGTGCTCCCAGAAGTTATCCTCTTTGCCGAAGCGGAAGATCCGGTCTGCAGCTACGCCGATCTCCTTATTCCAAATATCAAATGCTTCATCATCATTTTCGTAGATAGAAGGATACAAACGATCCTCTTCCAATCCAACCACCTTAGTCAGGAATTCCCAGCACCAGGTGATTGCTTCCCGCTTGAAATAATCACCGAAGGAGAAGTTACCCAGCATTTCAAAATAGGTGCCGTGACGGGCAGTCTTGCCGATGTTTTCAATATCACCGGTACGGATACATTTCTGACAGGTACAAACTCTGCGACGAGGGGGCTCTACCTCACCCTTAAAATAGGGCTTCATCGGTGCCATACCCGAATTGATCAGCAAAAGAGATTGATCATTTTGGGGAATCAGCGAGAAGCTGGGCAGGCGCAAATGCTCCTTGGATTCAAAGAAACTCAGGAACATCTCACGCAGTTCATTTACACCGTATGCTTTTTTACTCATTGGATTTACCTCCACAATAAATTACTAAAAAATAAACTTCGCCCCTACAATAGGGGCGAAGTGATTCGCGGTACCACCCTAATTCATCCTTAGAACAAGGATATCTTAGACGCTCTGTAACGGGAGCTCCCGTTCCGGTCTTCCCGGACGGCTTGAAAGTGGCTTGCTGCGTTCAGACAGAGGGCTTTCACCATTCCCCTCTCGCTTCTGGCGTCATTCCGCTGCTTGGCTTTCGCAATGCCTTTACATATGGATTTATTTTATCACAAAGTACATAATTGTCAATGGTTTTCACTAAAAATGTCAGTTTAAAGGCATTCTTATTCCATTATCCATCGGGGTACTGGTTCTGCTGCCATTCATATCTTGCCATATCAGAATTCTTATAATAGGAAAAACCGCCAACTTGATCACATTCCAAAAGGTCTAAATGATAATAACCGCCCCGGAAATAAATCAAATTCCAAAACCAAGGTTCTCCATCCTTAGTCCCTGCTACCACGTAACATTCCAAGCCAGCACGGCGACACATAGCCGCATAAACTGTTGCAAAAGCTTTTGCATCCCCCGTTCCTGATAGCAGCAGAGAATATGTAGGTGTAATTGACGAAGTAACATTATACTCATAACGTTCCATTAAAAAACGATACAGCTGCGTATATTTTTCTTTAACCTGCTCCTCACTTTGGACATACAGCTCAGCAGATGCAAATACCGGTGCAACCAATTCCTGCATATGACGCAAGGTCTCCCGGCTGGTTTGGTAGCTGAATATCAGTTCAACGATTCGTTCTTCACCCTCTTGGGGATAAACATTCACAGATACTTTGGGGGTCTCCATAACAATATTGGGATTAACATCTGCATATTCCTCTATGATCCTTTGAAAATCCATAGGCTCATAGTCATTTACATATATGGCAATTGCAGGTTGACAGTCCTCCAGTGCTTCATAAACCACATCCAGAGCTTCACCCATCTTTTCAGATTTCTTTATCCTAAGGATCTCTGAGTGATCGTGTCGATAAGTTATATTCACCGCCACTGCTGCTGTTCCGGTATTCGTGCCGATATCAAACGTAATATTTTCCACCGCATAGGCACCGATAGGATTATTGGACAGCACGTAATCGATTGCCTGCTTCATATAAAAATGGACAGTAGGACTGTTGAAGGAAGAAACGGATATGATACCTTTTTCTGTTCCGTTTTCAACAAAATCCGCTAAGGCATTGCGCATCTGTACAGAAGAAGAAACTTGAACAACAGGTTTTTCTGTATGGTAATTCCTTCCAACATATGGTGTAACTGAAACATAATGACCGTCCATCCAAAAATCACAACCGCTAAAGAGTGCGCACAATAGACACATCAATATACCCAATATGATAATCCGTTTCAAGTTACTCACCTCAATTTTACAAAGAATCTTTTGAATACCGGGAGAATCCGTCACCTAAAACCTGGTGAGCCTCCTGAACAATAATAAAAGCATCCGGATCGATTCTGGTTACCAGCTCTTTTAGTTCCGCCAGCTGTCTGCGTTTGATTGCCGTTAAAATCACTTCTTTTTTACTATGGGTATAGCAACCTTCGCCGTGAAAAAGTGTCGCACCTCTGCCCAATACCCTGCCGATCTCATCCGCGATCTTCTGATATTCCCTACTGATGATCCAAGCCGTTTTGGAATAATCAAAACGATAAACAACAGCATCGATCACTTGACCAGCCAAAAAGATTGAAATTCCACTGTATAGCGTTCTGCCGATATCTTTAAAAACAATACCGGTTAGAACTGCTATGAACATATCAAAGCAAATACTGATGGTTCCAATAGGGATATGCTGCCATTTTCTTTTCAGAAGCCGGACAACAATATCTGAACCACCGGTAGAGCCGCCTGTGGAGAATACGATACCCAGTCCTAAACCGCAGATAGCACCGCCGTATAAAGATCCAATCAAGGGTTCTGTTTCAATCTTCGGTATCATCGAAAGGCTATCGATCAATACAGCACTCACCAGCATACCAAGTAAAGAAAGTATAAAGAACCGTTTTCCAATTTTCAAACCTGCCAGTGCAAACAAGGGAAGATTGATAATTGCCGTAATAGTGCCAATGGAACCAAATCCGGCAAGCTTAACGATCAGCATTGACAAACCTGATATTCCTCCGGCATTGATTCCGTTGGGAATTAAAAAAAGATTAAATCCCAAGGCAAAAATTATGCAACCTATCAACACTTTACTAACCGAAAACAGTTCCTTTCGCCAGCCGACCATGATATACACCCCCGTCACCTGTAAAAGCACAGAGCACCAAACTACATATCAAATGAAATCTGTTTATCCAGAGAGTCCTCATCTTTTATGATCGCACCTGCAGCAGGAATATTACGGCTCCGGTAGCGACTTGCGTTCACAATACCGCTCTGCTCCAAAAGCAGGACCTTATCTACCAGTGCTTTTTTCTTCAAACTCATCACCGATACGCCAATGGTATTACGTGTGGTTTTGGGAAGAAGCTGGGCGCTGGAAACAATGGCTGCTCTACCGTCTGTAGAATACAATACGATCTGTGCATCTGTATCCAAAGCAATCGCCGCCTTCAGCGGGCTCTTATCTGAGTATGCACCGGTAAGCCGCTTACGGTTTGTCTTTGTTTCGTAAGCACTCAGCGGCACTTTCGCTACCTTACCATTTTCAAAGCAGAACAGTACAAAGCCTTTATAATCTCCCGGCAGGATCACCTGCAGGACTGTTTCACCGGGATCCATACCCAATTTTTGTGGCAGATAGTCACCCAGCAAAGATGCTTTGCCGTCATCAAAATCAGATAGACGGGACTTATAGCATTGGAACTGGTTAGTAAAGACGAGGATCTCCGCCTTATTGCTAGTTTCCCTGGAAAACGCCAGACTATCCCCTTCCTTAAATTTTTGTTCACCGGACATACGCAAGCTCTGCTGGGTTATCTTCTTCAGATAGCATTCCTTAGACACAAACAATGTAACAGGATAATCCGGGATCTCCTCCTCAAGATTCTCCGGTTCGATTTGCTGTGCCTCATAGATGATCTCCGTTTTTCTGGGTTGACCGTATTTTTCAGCCACCTGCTTCAACTCGGAAATAATCACATTTTTCAGTTTTCTACTGCTGTTTAATGTATCATTAAGCTCTGCGATCTCTGCTTCCAAATCCGAAATTGCCCGGGTCTGTTTAAGAATATACTCTTTATTAATATTCCGCAGTTTGATCTCTGCCACATAGTTCGCCTGGATCTCATCGATGCCAAAGCCGATCATCAAATTAGGGACAACTTCATTTTCCAGTTCTGTTTCCCGGATAATAGCAATCGCCTTATCGATATCCAGCAGGATCCGCTCCAAGCCCTTCAGTAAGTGCAAGCGATCATTCTTTTTCTGGATCTGGAAGTAGATTCTGCGACGGACACAGTCTGTACGCCAGGCAGTCCACTCCTCTAAGATCTCACCAACACCCATCACCCGGGGCATTCCGGCAATGAGAATATTGAAGTTACAGGAGAAACTATCCTGTAAAGGCGTTAACCGGAACAGTTTTTGCATCAGTTTTTCCGGATCCATACCACGTTTCAATTCGATCGCCAGTTTCAAGCCGTTACGGTCCGTTTCGTCACGCATATCGTTGATCTCTTTGATCTTACCCGCCTTGGTCAACTCTGCGACTTTATCAATAATCACTTCGCTGGCTGTGGTATAGGGAATCTCATAGATCTCAATTACATTATCTTTTTTCTCATAGCGCCACTTTGCCCGGAGCTTGAAGCTGCCTCTGCCAGTAGAATAAATCTCCCGGGTGGTTGCCTCATCAAAGAGAAGCTGCGCACCGGTGGAAAAATCCGGACCAGGTAAAGTTTCCAGAATATCGTGATCCGGGTCATTCATCAATGCAATTGCCGTTTCACAAACTTCAGCAAGGTTAAAGGAGCAAATATTGCTTGCCATACCAACGGCAATACCCTGATTTGCAGAAACCAATACATTGGGAAATGTGGTTGGCAGCAAGGTCGGCTCTTTCTGGGTAGCATCGTAATTATCCACCATATCCACGGTATCAGAGTCAATATCCCGGAACAACTCTTCGCAGATGCTTTCCAGCTTTGCCTCCGTATATCGGGATGCCGCATATGCCATATCCCGGGAATATACCTTACCAAAGTTACCCTTGGATGCCACAAAAGGATGCAACAGCGTTTCATTACCCCGTGCCAAGCGAACCATTGTTTCGTAAATTGCCGCATCACCGTGGGGATTGAGCTGCATAGTTTGACCCACAATATTGGCAGATTTTGTCAGTTTGCCCTTGAGCAGACCCATTTTGTACATTGTATACAGCAATTTTCTGTGGGACGGCTTAAATCCGTCAATCTCGGGAATTGCCCGGGATACGATTACAGACATTGCATAGGGCATATAATTGATTTCCAGGGTTTCGGATATACCCTGTTCGGTGGTAGAACCGACCAATCCCATCACATGACTGGTGTCGATCTGCTCCGGTTCTACCTTGATTTCCTTCTTTTTCCGTGCCATACGCGACCTCTCTTAAGAAATATCAGCCATATCCAGATATCTGGATCCGTTTTCTGAAATAAAGTTCTTTCTCTCGCCCAAATTATCACCCAGGAGCACATCAAAGTAATAGGAGGTGCGCTCCGCGTCCTCTGGCATAACCTTGATGAGGCGCCGGGTATCCGGATTCATCGTAGTCATCCACATCATTTCCGGCTCATTTTCGCCAAGACCTTTGGACCGTTGAATGTTATTGGGCTTATTCCCCTGCAGATCCTCCTGCAGGATCTTTGCCTTTTCTGCTTCGTTATAAGCAAACCAGGTCTTTCCCTTGTATGTGATCTCAAACAAAGGCGATTCTGCAATATAGACATAGCCATCCCGGATCAAGGTAGGACACAGGCGGTAAAGCATTGTAAGGATCAGCGTGCGGATCTGGAACCCGTCCACGTCCGCATCGGTACAGATGATAACTTTACTCCAGCGCAAATTATCAATATTGAAGGAAGACAGCTCTTTTGCCTTCTTGCCCTCGATCTCCACGCCACAACCAAGGACCTTCATAAGATCTGTGATAATAGGTGAAGCAAAAATCTTGTTATAATCTGCCTTCAGACAGTTAAGGATCTTACCGCGCACGGGCATAATTCCCTGAAATTCTGCGTTCCGGGACTGCTTAACGCTACCCAATGCAGAGTCACCCTCAACGATATACAGCTCCCGCAGCTGGGTATCCTTACTGCGGCAGTCAACGAATTTCTGTACACGGTTGGCAATATCGATCTTCGCCACAAGATTCTTCTTAACATTGCTACGGGTCTTCTCTGCGCTTTCTCTTGCCCGCTTGTTAATAAGGATCTGTTCCGCAGCCATATCTGCGTCCTTTTTATTTTCCAGGAACCACACCTGCAGCTGTTCTTTTAAGAAAGCAGTCATTGCCTCCTGTGTAAACTTGGAGTTGACGGATTTCTTAGTCTGATTCTCAAAGCAGCCGATGGTAGAAAAACAGTTGGTCACGATCACCAGACTGTCCTGGACATCCTGGAACAAGATCTTGCTCTCGTTTTTATTGTACTTATTATTATCCCTAAGGTACTTATCAAAGGCTGCCACAAAGCCGGAACGCACTGCCCGGTCCGGACTGCCGCCATATTCCAGCCAGGATGAGTTATGATAATACTCAATATGGCTCACCTGCTTGGAGAAGCAGAAGGAAGCCGTGATCTTCAGCTTCATCTCCGGACGGTTTTCCGCATCTCTGCCGGTACGGACCGTTTCCCAGTATGTGGGGACTGTGAATGTGTTATCCCCTACCAGCTCTTCAACATACTGACGAATACCGTCCTGATAGCAGAATTCTTCCGTTTCAAACTTATTTCCCACTTGATTGCGGAATTTGAAGGTGATTCCCTTATTTACAACCGCCTGTCTGCGGAGGACATCCCGGTAATATTCCACAGGGATATTGATATCGGTAAAAACTTCCTTATCCGGACGCCAATGAAACAAAGAACCGGTCTTCTTTCTGTCTACAGGCTCTTTCTTTAAGCCGCCCTTATTTCTGCCCTTTTCAAAATGCAGATCATAACGAAAGCCATCCCGGCGAATGGTAGCGTCAAAATACTCAGATGCATACTGGGTAGCGCAAGAACCCAAGCCATTTAAGCCCAGAGAGTATTCATAGTTATCACCGTTGACATCATATTTACCGCCGGCATACATCTCACAGAAAACCAGTTCCCAGTTATAACGCTTTTCCTTCTCATTATAATCCACAGGACAGCCGCGACCAAAGTCTTCAACTTCCACAGACAGATCTTCATAGCGTGTTACAACGATGGTATCTCCGTGACCTTCCCGGGCTTCATCAATCGCATTGGAAAGGATCTCAAAAACCGCATGCTTACAGCCCTCCAGATCATCAGAACCAAAAATGACCGCAGGGCGCTTACGCACCCGGTCCTCTCCTTTGAGCATCGAAATACTGGAATTTCCGTATTGTTCCTGTTTTGCTTTTGCCATAATATCTACCGCCTCAGCATATCCATAATATATCTACTGTATTATACTCATTTTGTGTGGTAAAGTCAACCAAAACCACAACATATTGCGTTTTGTGTCAAAAAACGGAGAAAACCGAAAAGCCGGTTTTCTCCGAATAATAATTAGTTGATCGTTTTCCACAGATTGTTAAAATAATGATCGAAGCCTTCGTCATTGGGATGCAGACCGTAATCCGAAAAGAAAGAAACATCGTGGGGTACAAAATCAAATCCACGGATCACCGTCATATTCTTATAAGGCTCTGCAAGTTCCCGCAGCATTGTATCAATATCAGAAAAATCATTAAAATTCGTTTTTAACGTCAGCATATTGGAACGCCAGATCGGTGTCAGCACAAAGACCTTTGCCTTAGGATAGTTCTCTGTAAGGTTAGCAAAGAAGGCTTTTCCGTTGGTTTTGAAGGTCTCCGGGGATGTCTTGCTCCAGTCATTGGTGCCATAGGCAAGCAAAATATAGTCCGGATCAATATCATCTTTGGTAGCTGCCAGTTCCGGATAAATACACTCGCCACCGATCGCCTTGTTGAATTCCTCCGCGCCCAAAGCACGGGCGAACTGTCCTGCATAGCGATGGTAAGGATGTACCGCATCATAGCCTTGCGTAATGGAATCGCCAAACACCAGCATCTTCTTCTCCGGCTTGTTTCCTTCCCAAACCGCTCCGTCATCCAATGACAATTCCTTAAGATACAGCTTTCTGTTCCAGGGTAAGTAGATCGCAACCTCTTTCATACCCTCACCCAAATCAAAGCTGCCCTCATATTCACCGTCAGAAAACTCCAATGTTGTGTACTCTCTGGGTAGTTCTTCTTTTACAAAGTTTTTGATATCTCCTAAAAACGCACCGTTAACATATACATCCACAGAAAAGAACTTTCTGCCAATGGTATGCTCGATCAATGTCTTCAAAACCAGCTTACGGCTGTTTGTCTTAAAAGAAAGTGTAATTCCTGCCGTAGACAACGCCTTCAAATAAAAGTCACGATTCTTAATAGCATAGAGTTCCATTTGTTCCCGGGTAAACCGATAGAACCGGATTCCGTTTTTCTCCCGGGTCATATCCACCGCACCACAGGTTATTTGACGGATCTCATCAAAAGATAACTGCATAACAAAAGCCCCCTTTAATTCCACCTATTATAACACATTATTCTCCAATTGCAAGGAAGATTAGATTTCAAAAGATGTTATGCTTTTACTCTTGACAAAAGGTGTCTGCTATGCTAGAATACTTTGGCACAAGAAAATAATACTTTAGATTCGGAGTGATACCCAAGAGGCCGAAGGGGCTCCCCTGCTAAGGGAGTAGGCGTCTAAACAGCGCGCGAGGGTTCAAATCCCTCTCACTCCGCCAAAATCGACGAGTTTCGACAGAAGCTTGTCGATTTTACTTTTTCGCTCTTAACTCTTCACTTTTCACTCTTCTCTTTTTGTCGATTTTGGCAAGTAATAAGTAATAGTGAATAGTGAAGAAGTTCGGTGTGCATTGCGGCACGAATTCTAAAATATGTAGTGGTTCGAGCACATAAGTAAAAATTTTAAACACTTTGAATTTCTACAACCTTTCCAATTTAAAGAGAGTGATACTTTTTGAGTACCACTCTCTTTTTATATTACTCGTTATAAAAATGGTTTTCTACCGTCGCGCAAATATAGTGATATACAGGAAGATGAAGTTCTTGCGTGCGGTATGTTTCGTTGCTGTCGGTATGAATTATGACATCGGAAACGGCATCAAGCGCACATTCGTTTTTGCTAACCAATGAAATCACATTACAGCCTATTGCTCGCGCAGTTTTTGCGGCGTTTACAACATTTTTTGAATTGCCCGAGGTACTTATCGCAAGCAGTGTATCACCCTTTTTACCAAGAGCAAACATAGCTTGCGCATAGATAAGCGATGGGTCCTCATCGTTTAAAAATGCAGTTAAAAACGAGGTTTGCGAATGTAGTGATATTGCGGGTAATCCCTGCATAAGACCGTTCGCCAAATTTTCATCTTCGAACGCAGATGCTTGAGCACTGTTTAGCGGTCTTTTCTTTAAAAAACCTTTCATAAGCTCACCTACAATATGGTCGGCGTCAGCAGCACTGCCACCGTTGCCGCATATATATAAGCGGTTACCACTTTCAAAGGTTTTTATAATTATTTCACAGGCTTCTTTTATTTCTCTTTCGCAACTTGAAAGCAACGGGTATCTTGTTATAAGTTCAGATAAAGTTTCCATATTAAAATCCCTCAAATTTACCAATATTTGTTTTGTATAAGAAATCTATATATGTGTTAAAGTCAATGCCGCGAATATTGTTTACAAAATGATTGGTGTAGGTTTTACCGTCATATTCCCAC
This sequence comes from Faecousia sp., assembly GCA_045540795.1. Classification (GTDB taxonomy): domain Bacteria; phylum Bacillota; class Clostridia; order Oscillospirales; family Oscillospiraceae; genus Faecousia. The sequence goes on from JAZQHW010000033.1 coordinate 24,451, forward strand.
TCAATAAGGAACATTTCTTTTTTATCGGGGTCAACCGCTACTGTATCAAGCTGTAAAATACCGCTGGCTGTAACTGTAGCTTCGTCACTGCAAACAACCACATTGTCGTTTATGCGTGTAACCTTATAACTAAAGGTTTTATCTTGCGGAATTTCATTTGCCACGAATAGATTGATTTTATTGCTTTCATCAGGCTCGTCAAACATAAGACAAAGCGGTTGCTGTGAATTTTTGATATAATCGTAAGCAAGTTTTTTTGTGAAGTAGTAGTCAGCCACTGCATCGGAAATTTGTGGCCAACCGTCTAAAAGGTTCCACCAGATAAGACCGCCGTGAGTGGCTTTTCGTATGCGGAAGCGTTCTATCATAAACTTAAAGGCTTCTGCCTGGAAAATTTGGCTTGCTTTAGCAATACCCTCGAGTGCTTGTTCGCCATCACCAAACAGTGTTTTCATTCGCTCGAAATAGTCAACCGATTCTTCTGCTGTGGCACGACCTGTATTACCGTCGGGCATATCACTGAAGAGTACTGCGACCTGACGAAGCATTAATGCTATGCGGTATTCGTATTTGCCTATATGTTTGGTTTCCATGCTTGCTGCGTGAACAATGTAATCTTCGTTAGGGCGACCGTTTGGTAAAATGATTGGCCACAGTTTTTCTGGGGTAATAAATTTCTTTATAGACTCAACTGATGGGCAACCGTGGAAGCCTGTCTCGGACGCAAAAAGCGCTGTCGCATTTTTATAATAATCACTCTTAAAGTAATTTCGCGGCCCCCAAAGATGATCTTCGGCAGGGCGGTATTTATCGATTAGAGCAAACGATGTTTCATCTACGTAAGGTGAACTTGGCAAGTATGGTCTAAAATCGTCATAGATACGTAAAACCTCAGGTAAAACCTTGCGAGTGAGTAT
>JAZQHW010000034.1:0-9584 GCA_045540795.1 Faecousia sp.
CAATCCCTCAGTCAATTGCCTAATATCGGCAATTGCCAGCTCCCTTTAACAAGGGAGCCTTTTTGCGCGCTGTTTAATATATTTGTTTTGACGGTTTGCGGCTTTTTTGACACTCTGAGCAATGAAGGGACAATCCCTTCATTGCTCTTTTTATTATATGAAATTATTCGGTTGTGGCAGAAGCCTCAGCCACTGCCTGATGGGCAGCATTCTGCAGCGTTTCCAGATCCACCAGCATTTGGCTCATATAATCCGGCACAAAGGTGTTGCCGATACAGCTCTTTCCGGTAAGGGTCTCAAACCATACACAGGCATTCAGATACTGACCGCCGCCGATGTCGCCATCGTGGTAATAGTCACCCTCACCGTTGTTGTAGGACAGCCGTGCACACAGATGCTCTGTATTGGGCTGTTCCCGGGCAATGACCCAGGCACTGCCGCTGGGGATCATCTTCAAACCAAATTCATCACAGACAATTTGTGTGTATTCCTTGATCCGTGCGGAGAAATCCAGCTGCTGCTCTTTGGTGGTCATCTGGTAGTTGAACCGGTCAAAGCCAATATCGTAAGACCAGATCTCCTGGTAGTAAAGCTCTGCATTGGGCAGCTTTTCCCGGACATATGCCACCAGCTCCTTATGGGCAGTATAGCGGTCTGCCGCCGCCTGCTCCGGGGTCGTTGTGCGGTGGGGAGAAGACCCCTCCTGCATATTGAAAATATCCCAGTTGTACAGGGTCAGCGCACTTTCCAGATTCATATTTTCCAGAACCGTCTTGCCGTTCTCGTCGTGAATGATCACTTCAAAGACGCTCTCACCGTTTTTCCAGTATTCGTGGAACAGGTTGATGCCTGTGCTGCTGCGCATCAGGTTGCAGACCTTCGCCTTCACACCTGCAGCCTCCAGCAAGCCGTAAAGCTCATCCAGGAAGTAATGGCTGTTACTTGCCGCTGCGGTGAGGATATATAAAGTATCATCTTCCGCAGGATCTTCCTCCCACATAGCGGTGGGCACATCAAAGGGATTTTCCAATGCGTGATTGACAGCCGCCATAATTTGCTCCTTCATCTTGTCGGTAATGACCAGATCGCCCTGGTCCTGGAACCGTCTGTGGCGCAAATGCTGCGGGACCACATCCACCTTGATATCGTCAATGGTGGTGAGGGCTTCTCCTGTGAGCTTGCAGTACCACAGGTAAGAGACCATCAGCCGACCCCACTCAGAAATGTGGGCATAGTCCCGGTAGACCTCCAGGTCCGTCATACCCAGCATATCATTGGCATACTGTATTGCCGTGGCAGAGGGGAAGAAGTAGCTTTGATCGATCTCCGAATTAGTCACCACATATTTTTCTGTCATTTCCGCAATACATTCATACATATACCGGGTAGACAGATCGTACTTCGTCTGGAAATTCGACACCCAGTTTTCAGGCAGCTGGGTAGGACGGGTATCCTCGTTCCAGTAAAGCTCCGTAGAAGGAATTGCCCAAGTCATATTGAATCCGAATTTCGGTGTTTTCGGCATCACCGACTTGATATAGTCCAGCAGCTTCTGCAGATTGCCGTTGGTCATCTTATCTTCCTGACCCAGGTCTCCGCTGTACTCCTGGATGACCACCAGATCCCAGGGCTCATCCAGCAGACCGTCATTCATCGTAGATTCCACAGTAGACACCCAGGTGCCGTATTGGTTTTTATGATACGTATATTCGGGGCTGTTATTTTTCGCAAAATCCACGTGCTGGCTGATTTTGCAGCCGGAGTGATACAGAAGTCCCAAAATCACACGCTGGTCCGGATTCTGCTGCTGGAACACATTCCGCAGCTGCCACATCGTATCATCGCCGTGGCTGTTACCAACAAGCAGAATTCTCAGGGTATTCTCAGAACGGTACTCCACCGCAGGGATGATCCTGGGCAGCGTCCACTTCTTCATCACCCGTTCAAAGGCTTCGTACATATCCATTATCCGATCCTGCTGCAGCGCTTCCATAGATTCCCAGCCGGTGTCAGTCATGGTCACCATTTCCCGCAGGCTCCGGGACTTGGTTTCACCCCAAAGGATCGTTCCGTCGGTAAACTTAATGTAAGGTCTTCCGTAAACCACCATACCGGCATACCGGTCGTTGGCACTGTCACCGTTTTCCGCCTTCATAATGCCATAGACCATAGAGCTGGTGATGTCCGCGCCGCCGTTGAACTTGTCCGGAGCAAAGGAAGTATAATGACCTTCCTTGGCGAGAACTACATCATCTGGCTCGCCCGTCAAGCTCATAGCCACACCGAAGGATTCGATCAACGCAGCGATCTTGCTGTCGCCTAAGAAGTCACTGTTAAAATACAGTGCTACATCCTGTGCCCGGAGGCTCATAGATGTCACTGCCATCTTCATTTTGTGATAAGAGGTCGTTTCTCCCTCCGTGATCACCATATAGCCCTCTGCCGGCTGCACAGTACCGTTTATGGTAGTCAGCTTGCCGTATATACCGTCTGCTACCGTATAGTCTGCGGTGGCAGAGTCCATCACTGTAACGGTAACGCCCTCCTCTGCAGTCAGGGTGGTTACGCTGCATCCGTTAAGATCCAAAACCAGATTTTTGGGGATGGTCAGTACTTCCAGACTTTTGTTCAGAACCAGGGGGTAGGTGCCTGCCGCAGCAATAGCATCCTCAACGGAATCATATGCTGTTCCGTTCACCGTAGCCACCGGAGGCAGCTTGGTGACCAGATCGGTGCCGGATGCTGCAATAAGCATTTCCGCATTGGTCACCGTAAAGGTTGCACCGGAAATATCACCGCCCTCCAAAAGGTTGCCCACATCCTGACCGGGTTCTCCGGTGATGCCGTACATCCGCATAGTCACATTGCCGGTAAAGACACCTTTGACGTTCAAAAGCTCGTCCAGCTGAATGCCCGTAGTCCGGGGTGTGATATTCATCATATCAATATAGGTATCACCAGCCAGAATGGTCCTACCCCGGGTATAGATATTCCGGGATACATTCACGGTACTGCCGTTGATAGTCCCGCCGGTAACATCCACGCTGTCCAGCAGCAGCGTAGCGCCGTTGGCAACAAAAATATTGCCGCCTACGGAAGTTGCCTGTCCGCCGGAAACCGTGCCACCGTAGAGATTGGCAGTACCTTCCACCGCCAAAATACCACCGTTCTTGACACTGCGGCCTTCAAACCAGGCATAGGTCATATCCACATTCCGGACATTCAGCGTACCGCCGGTCTTGACCCAGATACCGCCACCGTATTCCAGCTGGGTATTACTCTGTCCCCGGGCAACAAAGTCACCCTGACCCTGAATGGACAGAACGCCTCCATTTTCCACAACCAGAGGTTTATTGCTGGTATATGTATATCCATTGAGAAGCAGACATACGGATTTTTCTGCGGCAATGGTCTGATTGGTCATTGTCATATTCTTCTCCAGATAGTAATGACCGTCTGTCATTGCCTGAGTGGAAGAAGAAAGCAGCTGCCAGTTCACCTGCTCCCCGCACTGCTCACAGTACGCCTGGAAGCCTTCTGCGTGGGCATTGGCAACCACTGCCGTCAGGCTCACCAGCATAGCTACTGCCAGCATAAGAAGAATTGTGCGTTTTTTCATACAGATCCCCTCACTTTTATAATATAACACAATAAAGTATACCATTCCTTGCCAGTATTTTCAATAGATATTATCGTTTTCACACCTCTTTCCTTTACTTTATTTGACAAAAGTGCAATCTTCCTGTATAATGCGAAACGTTGTGAAAAAACCGTCCGGAGGTAATTATGGAAAATAAAACAAGTAAAAAATTCTCCAGCCGCTGGGGCTTTATTTTGTCCGCTGTAGGCTCTGCCGTAGGTATGGCAAACGTATGGGGCTTCCCTGCCAAGCTGGGTGCCAACGGCGGCGGCGCTTTTTTAATTGCATATCTTATTTTTGTGGCTTTGTTCAGCGTTGTGGGTCTGTCTGCTGAATATGCCATCGGTCGCCGTTCCCGTACCGGCACTTTGGGTTCCTACCGTGCCGCCTGGGCGACCCGGGGCAACATCCCCGGAAAAATCGGCAGTGCCATCGGCTGGCTGCCTCTTATTGGATCTTTGTGTATCGCCCTGGGTTATGCGGTGATCATTTCCTATGTGCTGAAAGCACTGTTTCAATCCGTCACCGGTGAGCTGATGTATGTAGATCCCGGTGCCTGGTTTGACAGCTTCTCCGGCGCAGATTACTCTGTGATCCCCTTCCATATTATCGTGGTAGTAGGTACTTTGCTGACCCTGCTGCTGGGTGCCAAGAGCATTGAAAAGACCAACAAGGTCATGATGCCTGTTTTCTTTATCATTTTCCTGATCCTGGCTGTCCGGGTGGCGTTCCTTCCCGGTGCCGCGGCAGGCTATAAATTTATGTTCACCCCGGACTGGTCCAAGCTGGCAGATCCTATGGTTTGGGTTTGGGCAATGGGACAGGCTTTCTTCTCCCTTTCTGTCACCGGCAGCGGTATGATCGTATACGGTGCTTACCTGGGTGAGGAAGAAGATGTTGTTAAGGTTGCCACACGCACCGCAATTTTTGATACCATTGCCGCTTTGGTTGCCGCTTTGGTTATTATTCCCGCCTGTTTTGCCTATAATCTGGATGTGGGTGCCGGTCCTAAGCTGTTGTTTGTGACAATGCCCCGGATTCTGCAGGACATTCCCTTTGGACAGGTCTTTGCCGTGATCCTGTACACCGCAATGGCCTTTGCCGGTGTCAGCTCCCTGCAGAATATGTTCGAGGCAGTGGGCGAATCCCTTCAGTTCCGCTTCCCCAGGCTCAGCCGGAAGCTGGTGCTGGTGATCCTGTGTATCCTGTGTCTAAGTATCGGCTTGCATATGGAGCCCATTGCCAAGTGGGGTCCCTGGATGGACATCGTTTCCATTTACATTATCCCCATCGGCGCTACTTTGGGTGCTGTCTCCTGGTTCTGGGTAATGAAGAAGCAGGATCTGCTGGATGAGATCAACAAAGGCACCCTCCGTCCCCACGGCACTCCCTGGTACTGCGTCGGACGCTATGCCTATGTGCTCTGCGCTCTGATTTTGTGCTGCGTGGCACTGTTTATGAAAGTTGCATTCTGATTGGGAGCTGACTTTTTATGAGTAACCATCTGGAAAGAAAATACGGACTGTTCACCGCCATTTGTATGGTGGTAGGCATCGTCATCGGTTCCGGTGTCTTTTTTAAGGCACAAACCATTCTGCAAAAAACCGGCGGCAATATGACCCAGGGTATCCTTTCCTGGATCATCGGTGGTATCATTATGCTGGTATGCCTGCTGACCTTCTCCTTTATGGGACAGAAATACGAACGGGTCAACGGTCTTGTGGACTACGCAGAAGCCACCGTAGGTCCCCGTTACGGCTACTGTATGGGCTGGTTCACCGCCACCATCTATTTCCCCGGTATGACCTCGGTCCTTGCCTGGGTATCCGCCCGGTATACTTTGGAATTTATCGTTTCTGCAAGCCCCGGCTTTCCGCTGCTCATTCCGGCAGCAGAAGGCGGCTGCATCGTAGGTCCGGAGTGTATGGCGCTGACCCTTTTCTATCTCTGCGGCATTTTTGCCCTGAATACCCTCTCCCCCAAGCTGGCAGGTAAGTTCCAAACCAGCACCACCGTGATCAAAATGATCCCTCTGGGGGCGATGATGATCATCGGTCTGATCTACGGACTGTCCACCGGCACGCTTCAGGAGAATATGGCTGCCCCGGCTATGCCTTTGGCAGAAGATTCCAATCCTCTGTTTGCCGCAGTGTGTGCCACTGCCTTTGCTTACGAAGGCTGGATCATTGCCACCTCTGTCAACGCGGAGATCAAGGATTCCAAAAAGAATCTTCCCAGAGCGCTGATCATCGGCGGTATTCTCATCGTCTGTATTTACCTGTTCTATTTTATCGGTGTTGCCGGCGGCGCTTCTGTGCAGCAGCTGATGGAAGTAGGCGCTCCGGTGGCTTTTACCAACATTTTCGGCGGTGTTTTGGGAAATGTTCTGAATCTGTTCATTGCCGTTTCCTGTTTGGGAACTACCAACGGACTGATGCTGGGCTGCTCCCGGTGTATGTATTCCCTGGCTGCCCGGGGCGAAGGTCCTGCTCAGGAGGTTTTCGGTCAGCTGGACAGCAAGACCAATATGCCCACCAACTCCGCTGTGTTCGCTTTGATCGTAACTGCTGCCTGGTTTTTGTACTTTTTCCTGTCCAACCTGGCTTGCACCTGGACCGGTCCTTTCGTCTTCGACTCCACCGAGCTGCCCATCATCACCGTATATATGATGTACCTGCCTATGCTCTTCCAGTGGATGCGGAAAGAGAAGGACGAGCCGGTACTTCGGCGGTTCATCCTGCCGGGTCTTGCCTTCTGCGGCAGTATCTTTATGGTGGTCGCTTCCATCATCAGCCACAAGATGGCCTGTGTCTGGTATCTCATCGTTTTTGCCATCGTTACCGCATTGGGCTTGTTCCTTCGGAAGCCGAAAACCAACTAAACTCCACCGCAAGCCGTTATTTTTAACGGCTTGCGGCTTTTTTATTGGCAAATGTCATTTTTCGTGCTATACTGGTTTTTTAACGAGGTGATTTTTTTATGATCTTTGGTAAACATATCAACCGCTATTACCTGCGCTTTGCGCCAATGCTTATTTTGGGACTGCTTTCTTTGGTAATGGTGGACTATCTGCAGCTGCGGATCCCCCACCTGTATCAAATGGTGGTCAACGGGCTTAACAGTGGCAGTGTAATATGGCAAGGGGAAACCGTTCCCTTTACAATGGAATTTCTCCTGGAAAGCATCTGTATGCCTATGGTTTGGATCATTCTGGCAATGGTGCTGGGCAGATTCCTGTGGCGTGTCTGCTTCTTCGGCGCTGCCATCCGGGTGGAGACCGATCTGCGGAACCGGATGTTCGCCCATTGTAAAACCTTAAGCCCCCAGTTTTATTCCCACAACAAGGTGGGCAACCTGATGAGCCTGTTCACCAATGACTTGGACACGGTGCAGGAGTGCTACGGCTGGGGCATTATGATGTTCTTTGATGCCCTGCTGCTGGGCATTCTGGCAATTATCCGGATGTGGGAAATGGACTCGCTGCTCACCTGCCTGTCTTTGATCCCTATGGCGCTGCTGCTGGCTTCCGCCACGCTGGTGGGTCGGTATATGATGAAAAAATGGGATATCCGCCAGGAGGCATTTTCCCGTTTGTCGGATTTCTCCCAGGAGAGCTTTTCCGGCATCAGTGTCATCAAAGCCTTTGTGAAAGAATCCCTGGAGCTGATGGCATTCGGCAAGCTGAACAAAGAAAATGAGAAAGCCAATATGGATCACACCAAGGCTTCTGTACTGATGCGAATTTTGGTAACTCTGTTTGTGGAAAGCGTTATTTGTATTATTTTAGGCTACGGCGGCTACCTGGTGTACCAAAACCGCTTCAATGCCGGTCAGCTGGTGGAATTTATCGGTTACTTCACCGCCATCGTATGGCCCATTATGGCGGTCAGCGAGCTTATTGATATGACCAGCCGGGGCAAAGCTTCTTTGGAACGGATCAGCGAGCTGCTGGAAGCCAAGCAGGATCTTATGGATCCCCCGGATGCCCAGCCGATGCCTCAGGTACAGGGTCAGATTCGGTTCGAGAATCTTACTTTCCGCTACCCCGGCAGCGACTATGACGCACTGAAAAACATCTCCTTCACCATCAATCCCGGAGAAAATGTAGGTATTGTAGGCAAAACCGGCTCCGGCAAAACCACCTTGGTGGAGCTGCTGCTCCACGCATATAACGTCCCCGACGGCACGCTCTTTATTGACGGACGGGATATCAACACCATCCCCCTGAAAGATCTCCGGGCAGGCTGTGCCTATGTGCCCCAGGACAATTTCCTGTTCTCCGATACCATCGCCAACAACATTGCCTTTGGACAGACCAACGAAGAGGACATCCCCAAGGCGGCAGTGCTGGCAGATGTGGACGATAACATCCGCGCTTTCCCCAAGGGCTATAAGACGATTTTGGGAGAACGGGGCGTTACCGTTTCCGGCGGACAGAAGCAGCGGATCTCCATTGCCCGGGCACTGATGCGCAATGCTCCCATTTTGATTTTGGACGATTCCGTATCCGCCGTGGATACCAATACAGAAAAGACCATTCTGGACAATCTCCGGGCAACCCGGCAGGGCAAGACCACCATTTTGATCGCCCACCGGATCAGCACCGTGGAAAAGCTGGACAAGCTGCTTTTATTGGAAGACGGCAAGCTGATTGCCGTTGGCAGCCATGCACAGCTGCTGGAAACCTGCCCGGCTTATCAGACAATGGCACGGCTGCAGCAGCTGGAAGAGGAAGGAGGGGAAGAAAATGGGTGAGTATTTACCTGTTTTGATCTTAGGTGCATTGATCGGTGTCTTCTCCCTTCTGTTTATCCTTGCCTGGTGGCTGCTGAAGCGGGCTAACCCCAAAAGCTATGACCGGCATATGGCAGACGGTGAGATCATCCGGCGCTTGCTGGTGTATGCCAAGCCTTACCGGAAAGAATTTATTCTGGCGCTGATCATTATGCTTTTTTCCATTGGCTATGATCTGCTGTCCCCTTTGCTGGTAGGACATATTGAGAAAACCGTTGCCGGCACCTTCCGCCTGCCCTACCTGTTTTCCATCGTGGCAGTGTATGCCGGTATCTTGGTTGTTTCTGTGGTATGCACCTATTTCCAGGCAATGCTCTTGCAGAAAACCGGACAGAAGATCCTGACCCAACTGCGTATGGACCTGTTCACCCATATCGAAGGACTTGCCCACGCTGACCTGAATAATATCCCCGTGGGTAAACTGGTCACCCGTGTCACCAATGATACCAATGCCATTTCCTTTATGTTCACCAATATTCTGGTGACGCTGATCAAGAATATTATGGTCATTTTCGGTGTCCTGGGTGCTATGCTGGTGCTGAATTACGCTCTGACCTTGATGGTTCTGTGCTTTGTGCCCTTTTTGGTGCTGTTTACTGTGATCTTCCGGAAATTTTCCCGAACCGTTCACCGGAGCGTCAGCGACTGCACCACCGATATCAACACCTTCCTGTCCGAAAACCTTTCGGGTATGAAGATCACCCAGATGTTCAACCAGGAAGAAAACAAAATGAACCAGTTTTTGAAGCGAAGCCAAAAGCTGCGGAATGCCAAGCTGGGCAGAATGTTCGTCTTCGGCATTTTCCGCCCTATGGTATACCTTTTGAACATCAGCTCCATTTTGTGCCTTTTGTATTTAAGCGCCCGGGGATATATCCAAAATCAGTCCTTCCTGGGGCAGACCATCACCTCCGCGGTGGTCGTGTCCTTCTATATGTATATCTCCAAGTTCTTTAACCCCATCCAGCAGCTGGCAGAGCAATTTGATATGCTGCAGAAATCCTTTGCCTCCTCGGAAAAGATCTTCACCATTTTGGATATGGAGCACCGGCTGGTGGACGAACCAGATGCCATCGCACCGGAAGCCATCCGGGGTGAGATCGAGTTCCGGGATGTATGGTTTGCTTACGAACCGGAGCAATGGGTGCTG
>JAZQHW010000035.1:0-12395 GCA_045540795.1 Faecousia sp.
ATGCCCAACATTAAGTCCTCTAAGAAGGATGTCATCCGTTCCAAGATCGCTTATGAGAAGAACAAGGCTGATAAGTCCGAGATGAAGACCGTCATTAAGAAGTACGAGGCTGCCATTGCTGGTGGCGACAAGGCTGTTGCCGAGACCGCATACAAGGCTGCTGTTCAGATCGTTGACAAGGCTGTGAGCAAGGGTATTCTGCACAAGAATACAGCTGCCCGTAAGAAGAGCAGCATGACCCTGCAGCTGAACAAGCTGGCTTGAGTTCTCTGAAAATATCTCCTTCCGGAGCTTCCCGGAGGGAGTTTTTTCATTTTACAGGGCAATTTCCGGAAAGGTGCCTGCCCTATAATGTGATTGAAAATGCCGGGGCAATATGGTATATTGTATATATTATAAGGAGGTGAGGGAAATGGCGCTGCTTTCCGATCCCATTAAGGTACTTAAGGGCATTGGTCCTACCAAGGCAAAGCAATTTGCTCAGCTGAATATTTATACGCTGGGGGATCTGATCTGCCATTATCCCCGGGGCTATGAGGACCGGACCAAGCTGGTTCCTATTGAAAAGCTTGTTCCCGACGAGCCTGCCTGCTTTAAGGCAATGGTGATGAATACCCCCCGAACCGCCCATGTCCGGAAGGGGCTGGATGTGACCAAGGTTCAGGTGGCAGACCACACCGGCAGACTGACCCTGACCTTTTTTAATCAGAAGTTTACTACGGACCGTCTGGAGTACGGCAAGGAGTATATTTTTTACGGCGCGGTATCCGGTGACTTTATCGGCTATCAAATGACCTCTCCGGTGTTTGAAGCGCCGGAAAGCGCTCCCATTCTCACCCGTCGGGTGCTGCCTATCTATCCGCTGACGGCAGGTCTGAGCAATGCGTCTGTGGTGAAGGCGGTGCAGCAGGCAATGGCACTGTGTCCGGTGCCGGAGGAGATCCTGCCGGAGTCGGTGCGGCGGCGCTATGGGATATTGCCGGCAGAACGGGCATACCTTGCCATCCATATGCCCAATTCTATGGAGGAAGTGCAGCTTGCCAAGCGGCGGCTGATCTTTGAAGAGTTTTTTGTGTTTTCCGCAGGCTTGGCGCTGATCCGTGCCAGCCGGGAGATCAAACAGGTGGCGCCTTATATAAAAGGAGACCTCTCAGGGTTTTATCAGGCATTGCCCTTTACCCTCACCGGTGCCCAGCAGCGGGCGGTGGAGCAGGTATGGCAGGACCTGACCCGGGGCACCCCTATGAACCGGCTGGTCCAGGGAGATGTGGGCAGCGGCAAGACTATGGTGGCAGCGGCAGCTGCGTATTTGGCTGCCCAAAACGGAAAGCAGACGGCTTTAATGGCACCTACGGAAATTCTGGCAGAGCAGCATTACAGATCTTTGTCCGGACTGCTGGAGCCTCTGGGGGTGCGGACGATGCTCCTCACCGGCTCTATGACCCCAAAGACAAAAAAGACCCTCCGGGAAGCGATTGCCCGGGGAGAAGCAGATCTGATCATCGGCACCCATGCTTTGATCACCGGCAGTACACAGTTCCGGGACTTGGGACTGGTGGTTGCTGACGAGCAGCACCGGTTCGGTGTGCAGCAGCGTTCAGAGCTGACAAAGAAGGGGGAGGACCCCCACCTGCTGGTGATGTCCGCTACCCCCATTCCCAGGACCCTGGCACTGCTGATGTACGGAGATCTGGAGGTTTCTGTGATCGATGAGCTGCCCCCGGGGCGGCAGCAGACAGATACCTTCCTGGTGGATGAAAGCTACCGGGCAAGGATCAATGCCTTTATCCGCAAGCAGGTGGCAGAAGGGCACCAGTGCTATGTGGTCTGTCCTGCGGTGGAGGAAAACGGTGATCTGAACCTGAAGGCAGCGACTGTTTGGGCAGAAACGCTGCAGAAGACTGTGTTCCCGGATCTGAAGGTGGCACTGCTCCACGGACAGATGAAGGGCAGTGAGAAGGATGCGGTGATGTCCGCCTTTGCAGCCGGAGAAGCAGATGTGCTGGTTGCCACAACGGTGATCGAAGTGGGTGTGGATGTGCCCAATGCCACCTTGATGGTGGTGGAGGATGCGGACCGGTTCGGTCTTTCCCAGCTCCACCAGCTTCGGGGCAGAGTAGGCAGAGGCAGCGCCAAAAGCTACTGCATCCTCACCAGCCACAGTAAAAAAACAGACAGCCTTGCCCGGCTGAAAGCTTTTTGCAAGACCAGTGACGGCTTTAAGATCGCAGAGGAGGACCTGAAGCTCCGGGGACCCGGTGATTTCTTTGGCTCCCGGCAGTCCGGTCTGCCGGTGTTCCGGGTGGCATCCTTAAGCTTTGATCTGGAAACCCTGCAGCAGGCGCAGCAGGCGTCCGTCCAATGGATCGAAAAAGAGGGCACCTCCGACAAGCCGGAGGCAAGAGCCCTCCGGGCACGGATCGGTGAGCTGTTTCAACGTGCCCAGGGCACGATGAACTAATTTCAGAGTGTCAAAAAAGCCGCAAACCGTCAAACGCAGGGGAAGCGTGTGCGGCTCCTTTGACCTCTGCAGTTTTGTCAAAAAACTAGCTTTTTTGACAAAACTGAGATTCCCCCAAAGCCGGATCCGGCTTTGGGGGAATTTACTGTTTTAATACTTTTTATTTTGCAACGCCTACTATAACATCCTGTTCGTTACGCAGGATCTGCACGGTGCTCTCTGTCAGCACCTGCTGTGCAACCTCAGCATTGATGGTAAGGAACTGTCTGATGACTGCGCCATCCAGCAGCATGATCTGGCAGAAGCCGTTTTCCACCGGGATATAGGCGGAGGTGTCGCCGGCAGCGGGATTGGTGTAAGTAATGCCGTCATTGACAGGAACAAATTCCGGAGTCACATAGCCCGGCTCCTTCTCGGTAACGGTGTTGCCGCTGGCGGCAAAGCACTTATCCAAAAGACCGGAGAGAAGATCCTCTACCTTTTGGGCAGTGCCCTTGGGGAACTTGGTAACACGGACTTCATAGTGGTGCACCCAGTCAAAGGAAGGATCTGTGGGCAGGTAGGAATGACTTTCGTTACTGCAGGAGGAATAGAAGGTCATCTTAAAATCGGAATTGTCCTTGACACCCATAGCGTTGGTGTCGAAGATCTCAAAGGGCGCAAAGGCAAAGGCAACATCGCCAAAGGACAAAGCGTGCAGAGGAATACCGGTATCTGCCTTTTCGTTGCCCAGCTCGTCCAGATAGGTCACAGCTGCCTGGATATTGCCGGTGTTCACAGGCTTGAAGTTTGCTGCTGCGGCAATGGCTTCCTCACCCAGTGCTTTACCCAGCTCCATATAGTTTGCGTGGCTGACCTCGGATTTGATTTGGGAGTTGTTATTCACATTACCGGAGCCGCTGAGGAAGAAGGCGCCGTAGCAGTCCAGACCCTCTTCCACGGTCTGACGCATAATGCCGGGATAGTTGGGGGTGGCAACGGTGTGGGGATTGGGATCGGTGCCTCTGGGGTGACCCTGCCAGTTCATCAGAACAACAGGCTTGTCGCCTTCCCGGTTAAACCGAACCAGCTGCAGCAGATTATCTGCCTTGCCATAGTGACCGTAAATTTGATTGTTGGGGATCGTACCCACTGCCTCACCCATAAAGGTGCCGTCGATGAGTAAGTAGTGCCGCACAAAATTGAAGCCTTCCGGACGGGTGAAAGTGGTTTCCATCGTGGCAGGAAGCCGGGACTCCATTGCCATTTTCACGGCAGCCCGGATTTGGTCTGCCAGATAGGTATGGTAGGCGTTATCACCGGAATCCGGTCCGCTGTGGTTGTGGCTGCAGCAGACCATAATGTTGTCATAAGGAATACCGTACTGCTCGGAAAATTCCTTGCGCAGAGGCTGAGCAAGAGCTCTGTCACAGTTCAAAAGGTCCAATGAGATCAGCAAAGCGGTGTTGCCTGTTTCATCGGTAATCGCCACACAGGTGGTATATAAAGGCTCCGATACACCGGTGGACATACGCTCATTGGTGGGCTCACCGTAGCCCCGGAGATACACAGACTGCTGCGGCGAGATATCTGCCTTGCCGTAGCCGATAGAGAATTTGCCGGCAAGATCGGTGCCTGCCTGCTCCTGATCACCGCTGCCGCCGCAGGCGAACATGGATGCCACAAGGATCAAGGCAAGAAGAATACATAATAATCGTTTCATAATAACCCCTCCGTTTTGTTGTATTTGGTCATAAGTAATCGTAGCAAACAATAGATTTTTTGTCAAGAACTACTAAAATTATATAACTATAATATTGTATTTATACTGTTATACTGTCCGTAAAAAGGCAGAAAAAAGATGATTTTTCACAGGGGAAAAAGACCCGGCAACAAAAAATTTCAAAAAACAGTTGTAACTTTGCTAAAAATGATGTAAAATAGTATGACTCGTAGAATGCAATTTTTACACATATCAGGACTCTTGGAGGAATCATTATGAAAAAACCGATCGTTTTAGTTGTTATGGACGGCGTAGGCAAGGGTGATGGCGGCAGCGGCGATGCTGTTGTGGTTGCCAAGACCCCCACGCTGGACCGTTTGCTTGCTACCTGCCCCCATACTTATCTGAAAGCCCACGGTACTGCTGTTGGTCTTCCCTCAGATGAGGATATGGGCAACTCGGAAGTGGGTCACAACGCATTGGGCTGCGGTCAGGTCTACTCCCAGGGTGCAAAACTGGTAGGTGAGTCCATTGAAAACGGCTCTCTGTTTGCTTCCAATGTATGGAAGGAGCTGGCAGAAAATGCAAAAGCCGGTAAGGCAATGCATTTTTTGGGCTTGCTCAGTGACGGTAATGTCCATTCCAATATTTCTCATTTGATCGCCCTTCTGAAGGCTGCCAAAGAAGCCGGTGTGAAGCGGGCTTACTGCCATATCCTTCTGGACGGCAGAGATGTGCCTGCTACTTCCGCACTGGAGTATGTGGAGCAGCTGGAAGCTGTTCTCTCTGAACTGAACACCGATGGCTGCGATTATGCCATTGCCTCCGGCGGCGGCAGAATGGTGGTCACTATGGACCGCTATGAAGCCAACTGGGGTATGGTGGAAGCCGGCTGGCGCACCCATGTCCAGGGTCAGGGCAGAATGTTTGCTTCTGCCAAGGAAGCCATCGAGACCTACCGTGCGGAAACCGGCTGTATCGACCAGGACCTGCCTGCCTTTGTGGTGGCACGGAACGGCGCACCGGTGGCAAAGATCGAGAATGGCGACAGCGTGATCCTGTTTAACTTCCGGGGCGACCGTGCCCAGGAGATCTCTCTGGCATTTGACCGGAAGGATTTTGACAAGTTTGACCGGGGCAACTATACCGGTGTGAAGTTTGCCGGTATGCTCCAGTACGACGGAGACCTGAACATTCCCGAAAACTATCTGGTGCAGCCCCCTGTGATCACCAACACCCTGACAGAAGTCCTCTGCCAGGCAGGGATCCGGGAGTTTGCCGTGTCCGAAACTCAGAAGTATGGCCACGTGACTTATTTCTGGAACGGCAACCGTTCCGGCAAGGTCAGCGAGGAGCTGGAGGAGTATCTGGAGATCCCCTCGGATGTGATCCCCTTCGAGCAGGCACCTGCTATGAAGTCCAAGGAGATCACCCAGGCGATGGTGGAGGCAATGGCTTCCGGCAAGTTCCAGTTCCTGCGTTGTAATTATCCCAACGGCGATATGGTGGGTCATACCGGTGTGATGGATGCGGTGGTCTACGCAATGGAGTGTGTGGATGCAGGTCTGGCAGCAATTTTGGAGGCAGCGGACAAGTACGGCTATACGGTGCTGATCACCGCTGACCACGGCAATGCCGACCAGATGACCGAAACTAAGAAGGGTAAGACCTCCGTCCGGACTGCCCACTCTTTGAATCCTGTTCCTTTCATTATTTATGATAAGGATCAGAAGTGGACTGTGAAAGAGGGCAGCTACGGCCTTGCCAATGTAGCACCCACTGTTGTAAAGATGATGGAGCTGACAGCTCCTGCATGCTGGGAAGCCAGCATTGTGTAAATCCCCCCAATTAAAAGAACTGATTAGGAGGTACGATTATGATCCGTCACAGCAATGAAAACGGCAGCGTCAATGTGAGCACCGGTGTCTATACGGATATTGCCGGCACCGCTGCGTCCAACTGCTTTGGTGTTAAGGGAATGGCAGCCCGTTCCGTTACCGATGGTGTATATCACCTGCTGCGGAAGGAATCTATGGCAAAGGGTGTCCGTGTGGAATTCCACGAGGACGATTCCATCACCATCGAGCTGCATATTATCGTCAATAACGGCGTGAACCTTAGTGCGGTGGGCGCTTCTATTATTTCTGAGGTGCGCTATGTGGTGAATAAGTGCACCGGCACTCAGGTCCGGGCAGTAAATGTATATATCGACTCTATGATGAATGGATGAATCGGAGGGTAACCAGTGAAACAGACAATTAATGGCGCTGATTTTCGCCGATTGGCTATCAGTGCTGCCGCCTCTGTGGAGATCCACAAGCAGCAGCTGAACGATTTAAACGTATTCCCTGTGCCGGACGGAGATACCGGCACCAATATGTCAATGACCATCAATGCCGCCGCGGCAGATCTGCGGAAGACAGAGGATCCCACTCTGGAGAAGGCTGCTTCCGTGGCAGCTTCCGCGATGCTCCGGGGTGCCAGAGGTAACTCCGGTGTGATCCTGTCCCTGCTGTTCCGGGGTATTTCCAAGCGGCTGAAGGGCATTACGGACTGTGGCGGCACCACCTGGGCAGAGGCTCTGCAGGCAGGTGTGGGTGCCGCTTACAAGGCTGTTATGAAGCCTGCAGAGGGCACCATTTTGACAGTGTCCCGGCTGGCAGCGGCAGCAGCCTTGAATGCTGCCCGGGAGAACAACTATATTGAGTTTGTCCAGGAGGCAGCCATTGAGGCAGCTAAGGTGGCACTGGCAGACACCGTCAATCAGAACCCGGTGCTGAAAAAAGCCGGTGTTGTGGATGCCGGCGGTAAGGGCTGGCTGTTTGTGCTGGAGGCAATGCTCAGCTCCCTTCAGGGCGAGGATGTGGTCGTTCCCGAGGGTGTGGCAGATCAGGAAAGCAAGGAGCAGGCTTCCTTCGGCGATTTTGACACCGAGGAGATCACCTTCACCTATTGCACCGAGTTTATCATCGACCGGGAAAACGATAAGGATCCGGAGCAGCTCCGGGCATTTTTGGACAGTCTGGGCGACAGTCTGGTGCTGGTGGACGATGAGGAGATCATCAAGGTCCACGTGCATACCAACGATCCCGGCAAGGCACTTCACGAAGCAGTGGAATACGGTTCTTTCGTAACGGTGAAGATCGAGAATATGCGCCTGCAGCATACCGAGAAGGTTATGAGTGAGCAGGAGCTGGAGCCTAAGATCGCAGAGCCGGAGAAGCCCATGGGTGTGGTTTCCGTCTGTGCCGGTGACGGTCTTGCAGATGTATTTATGAATCTGGGCGTGGACGGCATTATTTCCGGCGGTCAGACTATGAACCCCAGCACCCAGGATATTCTGGAGGCGGTAAATAAAGTTCCTGCGGAAATCGTGTATGTTCTGCCCAATAATAAGAATATTATTATGGCAGCGGAGCAGGTGAACGGACTGACTCCCAAGGAAGTGGTGGTCATTCCCAGTAAGACCGTGCCCCAGGGCATCACCGCAATGCTCAGCTTCAATCCCGAGGGCACCAAAGAGGAAAATACCCAGGCACTGACAGAAGCACTGGCAACGGTGGATACGATGCAGATCACCTACGCCGCCCGGAATTCTGACTTTGACGGTTATGATATCCACGAGGGTGACTATCTGGCAATTTTCGGCAGCGCCCTGTTCGGCACCAGCCGGGATATTAAAGTTCTGCTGAAGGGTCTTGCAGAAAAGGTCCGGGATGCAGGCAAGGATTATATCACCATTTATTACGGTGAGGATGTAAAGGAAAAGCACGCCCAGAAGGCAGCCGACCTCTTTGCTGAGGTATGTCCCGATGCGGAGGTAAATCTCCTCCGTGGCGGTCAGCCGGTGTACTATTACCTGATCTCCGCAGAATAAGATAGAAAAGGGGTGTTGCAAATAGAATTGCAGCACCCCAGTCTTGTCAAATACTGTTTTTTTGACACTCTGAAGGAGGTGTACTGTGAAAGGAAACAGCCGATTTATGCAGCGGATAGAAGCCTTGATCCGGTATATCGTCTCTTTGCGGATCCCGGTGTATGCTTCCCACGCCAGCTTTTTTATTGTGCTGGCAGTATTTCCCACATTGGTGCTGCTGCTGTCTTTGGTGCGCTATACCGGACTGGATGTTCACAGCCTTACCCAAATGCTGGAGGGGGTGATCCCTCAGGCACTGCTGCCGGCAGCGGAACGGCTGGTAGTGAACACCTATTACAGCACCACCGGCACCTTGGTATCTGTGTCTGCAGTCACCGCCCTGTGGTCTGCCAGCCGGGGTGTCTACGGCTTGCTTACAGGGCTTAACAATATCTATAAGGTTACGGAAAACCGGGGCTACTTCCGCACCCGGCTGGTAAGTGTCGGGTACACCTTTGCTTTTTTGCTGGTGCTTTTGCTGACCTTGGTGCTCCATGTGTTCGGTACTTCCGTTTTGGAGTGGCTGCCGGTGGCAGACAGCCCTGTGCTGATGCTGGTCGATAAACTGGTGGATCTGCGGTTTTTCCTGCTTTTATTTGTCCAAACGGCAATTTTTACCGTTATGTTTATGGTGCTGCCCAACGGGCGAAACCGCTTTGCAGACTCCCTCCCCGGGGCTCTGCTGGCATCCGGCGGCTGGCTGATCTTTTCGGATATCTACTCCATCTATGTGGAGAATTTTGCCAGCCTGTCCAATATCTACGGCTCTGTGTATGCCGTGGCGCTGAGTATGCTGTGGCTTTACTGCTGCGTGTCTATTTTGTTCTATGGCGGTGCTTTGAACCGGTGGATCGCAGGAGATCCAAGTAAAAATTTACCTATTGTTAACAACAAATGAGGCGGTGTGGTGTATGTTTGGTTATGTAATGGCAAACCTGCCGGAACTGGATAAGCCCCAGCGGAAGCGCTATGGCACCGTCTATTGCGGTGTCTGCCGCCGGATCCGGGAACGGGCAGGAAACTGTGCCCGGCTGGGTCTTAGCTACGATATGGCTTTTTTGGCATTGCTGCTGATGAGTCTGTACGAGCCGGAAGAAACCACCGGTCCCAATGCCTGCCGCCTGCACCCGATCTCCAAACGTCCCTGGGTGGATAACGAATATGTGCAGTATGCAGCGGATATGAATGTTGTTTTGGCATATTTTAATGCTGAAGATGACCTGCAGGATGAGGGAAAACCCTTTGCGGCTGCTTTTGTAAGATATCTAAAGGCTTCCACTGGGGAGCTGCAGCAGATATATCCCCGGCAGTGGGAAGCTATTGGAGAATGCTTAAAGGAATTGAGCCGGCTGGAGGCGGAAAACAGCCCCAACCCCGATGAACCTGCCGGCTGCTTCGGCAAGCTGATGGCAGAGCTGCTGGTGTACCGGGAGGATACCTGGTCACCGGTTCTGCGGCAAATGGGAATGGCGCTGGGACGCTATATCTATTTGGCAGATGCGGCAGTGGATTACCGCCGGGACTTGCGGAAGAAACAGTATAATCCCTTCCTGGCAATGGGAACCGGGGAAAACAGACAGCGTTGGGAGGAATACCTGATGCTGGCAATGGGCAGATGTACCGATCATTATGAACGGCTGCCCCTGGTGCAGGATAAAAAGCTGCTGGACAATATTTTATACAGCGGCATATGGATCGAGTACAGAAGAAGACAGGGTTGGCGCAAAGCCAACCGGGAGGAAACCAATGATTCAGGATCCTTATAAGGTGTTGGGGGTCAGCCCCAACGCTACGGATGATGAAATTAAACAGGCATACCGCCGCCTGGCAAAGCAGTACCACCCGGACCGGAATCCGGGAGATCCTGTGGCAGCCAAGAAAATGCAGGAGGTCAACGCTGCCTACGAGCAGATCAAAAACCCCTCCGCCAATCCGGGAAGCACCGGAGGCAGTCAGGGCTATGGCAGCTACGGACCTTTCGGTGGATACGGACCCTTTGGGGGTCACGGACCTTTCGGCGGTGGCTGGGAGCAGACAGGACAGGGTACAGATGACCAGTATCAGCAGTCTGCTTATCAGTATATCCGCTTCGGCAGATACCGGGAGGCGCTGAATGTGCTGGCAAATACACGGGAGAAAAATGCCCGGTGGTACTATCTGTCTGCTTTGGCAAATGACGGCTTGGGCAACCAGGTAACGGCACTGGAGCATATTCGCCGGGCGGTATCTATGGACCCGTCCAATAGGGAGTACCTGGACACTCTGGAGCAGATCCAAAACGGCGGCGCAGCCTACCGTCGGCAGGCTGGCGGCTTCCGGGGAGTCAATATAAGCGGCGGCTGGTGGCAGCTGTGCCTGTGCTGGGCACTGCAGCTGTTTTGCTGCCGGGGCAGATTCTTCTGCTGCTGATTTCTTATTTCCTGCAAAAAAATGGGAAATATGTCTTTACAGATAGAGAATGCTGTGATAGAATCGTTGCAGACGCAACTGTTGCAAGCGCAACAATTGCGCCTTGCAACGATTTTTTTACAAGAGGTGGGAACTATGACCCGATTCAGCGGAGATGTCAATGCCATTGACCGGTATTTGCGCCGCCGTCGCAGGGAATATATGGAGCCTTTGGGATTAAAGGGCATCCACGCACGGCTGGTAATGGCGGTGTGCCAGACACCCGGTTGTTCTCAGGATCACCTTGCCAGGCGGATGCGCTTTGATAAAAGCACCATTGCAAGGCAGCTGGAAAACTTGGAGAGTATGGGTTTTGTGGAACGCAAACCGTCAGAAACGGACAAGCGTGTGATGTGTGTTTACCCAACGGAGAAGATGCTGGCGTTCCAGCCGGGGCTCCATAAGGCTATGGAGGAATGGGAGGATGCGCTGCTTTCCGGCTTGACCCCCGAGGAAAAGCAGCAGCTCATCAGCCTGCTTGCCAAGGTAAGCGGTGGAATTGAGGTGGAATAGATATGAAAGGTTTAATGAAATATATCCGACCTCAGATGGGATGTATGCTGCTGACGCTGGTGATCAAGTTCTTCGGTTCTTATGCGGAGCTTTGGATCCCGGATCTGATGGAAACGATGCTGGATGAAAAAGTTCCGGCAGGGCAGCTGAATGAGATCTATGCCTTCGGCGGACTGATGATCCTCTGTGCGCTGCTGGCGCTGGTGCTGAACTTCACAGCTAATGCCATCAGTGCCTACAGTGCCGGCAGAATTACCAGGGAGGTGCGGCACGATCTGTTTGCCAAGCTTCAGAAGCTCTCTTCCCGTCAGATGGATATTTTGACAGTTCCCTCTGCTGAATCCCGGCTCACCAGTGATACATATCACGTGAATAATGTCCTGACCCGGATCCAGCGTATGGGTATCCGGGCACCGATCCTGCTCATTGGCGGCATTGCTATGCTGGTGCGGATGGATCCAATGCTGGCGCTGATCCTTGTGGTGCTGCTGCCCATCATTTCCATTTCCGTGTACAGCATCTCCAAGCGAAGCCTGCCCCTTTACACCCGGCAGCAGACGGTGCTGGACAAGGTGGTGCGGGTGATGCAGGAGAATATCACCGGCATCCGGGTGACCAAGGCGCTGAGCAAGACTGAGTACGAAAAGCAGCGTTTTGACGGGGTGAACCAGGAGCTTTCGGATATTTCCCAAAAGGCAGGCATCGTTACCGGTCTCACCGGACCGATCACCACCATCATTTTGCGGATCGGTCTGTCGGCAGTGGTGCTGGTGGGTGCTTACCGTGTCAATAACGGTGTTATCAAGCCGGGCGTGATCATTGCCGCCCTGCAGTATTTTACAATGATCATTACGGCAATGACCGGCATTACCCGGATCTTTATTATGTGGTCCCGGGGCGAAGCCAGCGCCAAGCGGATCTCTTCCGTGCTGGAAGAGCCGGAGGATATGGTGGTGGAGCCGGCAGCAGAAGAAGCGGCGGCAGAAGATCATATTGTCTTCGAAAATGTCAGCTTTTCTTATAATGGTGTAGGCAAAAACATAGACGGTTTGAGCTTCCGGCTGAAGCGGGGACAGACTCTGGGAATCTTAGGCGGCACCGGCAGCGGAAAAAGTACCGTTTTGAATCTGCTGATGCGCTTATACGATGCCCAGGAGGGTAAGATCCTTATTGACGGCGAGGATATCAAAACCATTCCCTATGAAAAACTCCGGAGTAAGTTTGGTATCGTGTTCCAGAACGATTTTCTGGCAGAGGGTACGATAGCAGATAATATCCGTTTCTTTCGGGACATTCCGGCAGAAGCGGTGGAGAAGGCAGCCCGGTGCGCCCAGGCGTCTTTCATTCAGGAAAAG
>JAZQHW010000036.1:0-21988 GCA_045540795.1 Faecousia sp.
TACGATCTGGAAGGCGACAACACCTTCCGCAGAGATCCGCAGCAGCAGGAGCGCCTGATCAAGACCACCACCCTGCGTAAGGCTTGGCTGAAGCGCTATGGCCACGGCATCTTCCGTGACCAGGTTGGTTTGGTTGGTGTGGATGAAGACGCACAGATCAAGCGTTACAACATCGATAACGGTGCGATGATCGCTTGTGCTAACGAGCACGGTTTGTCCGGTTCTGTTACCATCCAGCTGGAGGGTGAGTACCGGGTGAGCATCCTTACGGAGCTGGATCCCGAGCCCAGACCCGTTGCCTTCACGA
The DNA here is from genome assembly GCA_045540795.1 of Faecousia sp. GTDB lineage: Bacteria > Bacillota > Clostridia > Oscillospirales > Oscillospiraceae > Faecousia. The sequence goes on from JAZQHW010000036.1 coordinate 308, forward strand.
AAGAAAACGGCTGTATTACTGTTCAGCTGCCTGCTACTGAGCTGGCACTGATCGTGCTGGAAGAGGCATAATCTGATTAAGGCACAAATTGAAAGGACCGTAGCCTAAAACTGGCTACGGTCCATTTTTAATCATTGGGGTTGTTATTTGGTGGGGGCTACGGTATATTGGGACTGGGTCACTTCCAGGGGATGTGCCAGCGCATTATTTACAGATTCCAGAATGATGGCTTTTTCTGCTTCGGTGATCACACGGTCCTGGGACTTATCCGGGGTAGACTTCAAAAACTGCTTGGGAATGGCATCCAGCTTGATCTCCTCCAGCTTGTCAACACCCATAAGCCGGCAGTACCATACATAAGCGGTCATTACCCGGGCAAGGTCTGTGGAGTGGGTATAATCCCGGTACAGATCGATTTCCTCCAGGTAGCTGGTGCAGGCATTCATAACGGCGGTGATGCTACAGATCTTTAAGTCAAAGGTTTCGTCAGGGAATACATATTTTTCGACTCTGCCGATACGGGCTTTGAAGCAGGCTTCCCGGTCGTTGTTGTATTTGGCAGCCGTTGCAACATAAGGATTGGGTGTGTTGGGATACTTATTTAAAAGCTCCGGATCTACGGGCGGGACGCAGGTGAAGTGCCAGCCGAAGGTAGCCAGGGGATTATACTTGTGCTTGTTTACATAGTCCTGGATGGTTTGGATATCTCCGTTGGTCATAGTTTCGTCCTGATCCAAATCTCCTCCGCCTGCCTGTATAAAGATGATATCCCAATAATTATACTTCAGACCTGTTTCCATTGTGATATCCTCTATTATCTGCGGAGGATTGTCGGGGGTTGCGGAGCTGCTCAGGTACAGACGGTATACCGGTTTATTCTGGGTCAGATGCTGAACATGCTGGTTGAGAGTGCCGGAAAAATAAAGGGTGCCTACGATCACCTCTTCATATGCACCGGTGCCTTGTACTGCCAGGATCCGGTTGAGCATATGCTCAGCATCTACAGAGGAAGAGCTGCCCAGAGTCAGTATTTTCAAGACCTTGGCTTCGTTGGCAGGCTCTGTGGGGGTGGGTTCGGTGGTGGCGGCAGGTGCAGGTCCTGATTTGCAGGCTGTAAAGGCGCCCAGTACCATCAACGGGCACAGACACAGGGAAAGTAGTTTTTTCCAGCTTTTCAACATAAAAAGTCCTCCTGTTTTTTAATATGCCGTCATTATACCACGGGATTCCTGCTTTTTCAATGACAGAATCCTGCACTGCCGGTTCCTGCGCGTTTTTAGTGGAAAGACGATTGTTTTTGTACAAAATTCCTAATTTACAAAATTGACAAAATAGGCATTGAAATTTGCGTATACTTCGTGTATAATGTCTTTATTGTGGTGTTTGGCACCACTTATGACCAATGGAGGGCAGGTGCCTTCCCGAAAGGAGATTCATACATATGTACACTGCTAATTCAATTCGTAATATTTGCCTCCTGGGCCATAGCGGCAGCGGCAAGACTGCCCTGGCTGAGAGCTTGCTTTTTATGACCGGTGCGATCGATCGTATTGGCAAAAATGCTGATGGCAATACTGTCTGCGACTATGATCCGGAAGAGATCCGCCGTAATATTTCTATTTCCACCGCTGTAGTTCCCCTGGAGTACAAGGGTGCCAAGATCAACCTGTTGGACGCTCCCGGCGGCTTTGACTTCTCCGGTGCTGTGGTAGAGGCACTTCGTGCTGCTGACGCTGCGATCCTGGTCTGCTCTGCCAAGGACGGCATTACCGTCGGCTTTGAGAAGGCATGGAAGTACTGTGAAGACCGGAATATGCCCCGGTTTATCTACATCTCCAAGGTAGATGAGGATAACTCTGATTACAACGCAACCTTCAATGCCCTTCGTGAAAAGTATGGCAACAAGGTCGCTCCTGTGGTCGTTCCCATTTGGGACGCAAACCGTAAGGTCACCGGCATCATTGATGTGCTCAACAAGCGTGCATATGAGATGCAGAATCTGAAGCGGGTAGAGATCGAAGTTCCCGAAGGCAAGGAAGAGGTCATTACTGAGTTTAATGACGCACTGAAGGAATCCGTTGCAGAAACCAGTGAAGAGTTTATGGATAAGTTCTTCGGCGGTGAGGACTTCACTTATGCTGAAATGATCAAGGGTATGCACAAGGGCGTTTTGGATCATACTCTGTATCCCGTGCTCTGCGGCTCCGGTCTTAACTGCCTGGGTAGCTTGATGCTGATGGATCATATCATTGACTTGCTGCCCAATCCTGTGGAAGGCAACTATCATAAGGCTACTTTGGCTGACGGCACTACGGAGGAATTCGTAGTTTCTCCCGGCGGCGTGCCCTCTGCTTTCGTTTGGAAGACCGTTTCTGACCAGTATGGCAAGTATTCCTTTGTGAAGATCCTGTCCGGCACCATCACTTCTGATACACCTCTGGTCAATGCTCGTACCGGCGAGACTGAGAAGCTGGGTCGTCTGTACAGTATGTGCGGCAAGAAGGCTACCGAAGTGAAGGAACTGTCCTGCGGTGATATCGGTGCCATCGGTAAGATGGACAAGGTCAAGACCGGTGATACTCTGTGTGACTCCCGTAAGGTAGTCAGCCTGAAGGGTCTGCCCTACGCTCCCACCTGCTATTCTATGGCGATCGCACCCAAGACCAAGGGTCAGGAAGAAAAGGTCGCTGCCGGCTTGAACAGACTGAACGAGGAAGATCCCTCCTTTAAGTTTGAGAGCAATGCCGAGACCAAGCAGCTGGTTATCTCCGGTACCGGCGATCAGCAGCTGGATGTGCTGGTGGCAAAGCTGAAGAGCCGCTTTAGTGTAGATGCAGTGCTGAGTCCCGCAAAGGTAGCTTACCGTGAAAAGATCAAGAAAACCGTTCAGGCACACGGTCGTCATAAGAAGCAGACCGGTGGTTCTGGTCAGTTCGGTGACGTCTGGGTCCGTTTTGAGCCCCAGGAAGAGCAGGATGAACTGATCTTCGCTGAGGAAGTGTTCGGCGGCTCCGTTCCCAAGAACTTCTATCCTGCTGTTGAAAAGGGTATCCAGGAAGCTGTTCAAAAGGGACCCCTGGCTGGCTATCCTATGGTCGGCTTGAAGGCAGTTCTGTACGATGGTTCTTATCACCCTGTTGACTCCAACGAAATGGCATTTAAGCTGGCTGCTATCCTGGCATTCAAGGAAGCAATGCCCAATGCCGCCCCCACTCTGCTGGAGCCCATCGGTTCTCTGGCAGTCACCGTTCCCGAGTTATATGTGGGCGATGTGATGGGCGATTTGAGTAAGCGCCGCGGCCGTCCTCTGGGTATGAACCCCGATGCAGACGGTAACACCGTGGTGGAGGCAGAAGTGCCTATGGCTGAAATGAGCAGCTATGCCATCGACCTGCGTGCTATGACCCAGGCGAGAGGCAGCTTCACTCTGGAGTTTGTCCGTTATGAAGAAGTGCCCAAGGTCAACCAGCAGAAGATCATTGACGAAGCCCGGAAGAACGAAGAGTAATTCTAAAATATATTGTGCCGAAGCAAGATTGCTTCGGCACAATTTTTATGGAAATTTCTCCTACCTTGTGTTATCATATAAAAAAGAAAGGGGCGTTGTTATGCTGCCGGAATTGTTTTTAAAAAGAATGGAAGAACAGCTGGGGGAAGAATACCCGGCATTTTTGGAAAGCCTGGAACGTCCCCGGGCGGTGGCACTGCGGATGAATCCCCTAAAAGGAGCAGCTCCGAAGCTGCCTTTTGTACAGGAGTCGGTTCCCTGGGAGCCCCAAGGCTATTATTATGACATCGATTCCCGTCCCGGATTGCACCCTTATCACGAAGCGGGCGTATACTATTTACAGGAGGCAAGTGCAATGGCACCGGTGTCGCTGCTGGATCCACAACCCGGGGAACGGATCTGCGATCTGTGTGCGGCACCCGGAGGAAAGAGCACCCAAATTGCCGGCAGACTTATGGGGGAGGGATTTTTGCTCTGTAATGAGATCAATCCCAAGCGGGCAAAAATACTGGGCAGAAATATAGAGCGTTTGGGCATTGCCAATGCGCTGGTGACCAATGAACATCCCCGGGTATTGGCAGGACGGCTGGCAGGTTATTTTGACCGGGTACTGATCGATGCCCCTTGTTCCGGAGAGGGTATGTTCCGGAAGGAAGAGGCTGCCGTGACGGATTGGAGTCCGGAAACGGTGCAGATGTGCGCCAACCGCCAGAAGGAGATTCTGCATTCCGGAGCTATGCTGGTGCGTCCCGGAGGTAGATTGGTGTATTCCACCTGTACCTTCGCACCGGAGGAGAATGAGCAAGTCATAGAGGTGTTTTTGCAGACCCATCCGGAATTTGAGCCGGAAGCGGTATCAGCACCGTACTTTATTTCCGGACCCAACGGCTCCTTCCGTATGTGGCCCCATAAGCTGCTGGGCGAGGGACATTTTGCGGCGGTGCTGCGTAAGAAAGACGGCACGGAAGCAATGGTAGAATCAGTGGTGGGGCAGAAGCTTCCTAAGGAATGGACGGAGTTTGCCCGACAACTGGATATCCGTCTGCCGGCAGGAAAAGGGTTCTTCTTTGGACAAAGCTTGTATTGGGCACCGGAGGATATGCCCACCCTGCGGGGACTTCGTGTGATCCGTCCCGGACTGGAATTGGGAGAGACCAAAAAGAATCGTTTTGAACCTGCACATGCTCTGGCACTGTGGTTAAAAAACCTTGCAGTTATGCAGGATCTTTCTCCGGAGGGACCGGAAATTATCAAGTATTTGCACGGAGAAACCGTGCCTTCTACCTGTAAAGGATGGTGTCTTGTGACAGTAGGCGGCTACAGCATCGGATGGGGAAAAGGGGACGGAAATGTACTAAAAAATCATTATCCTAAGGGTTTGCGACGATAATTTCAGCAAAAATATACTTTACATAATCCAATGATTATGGTATAATTTTTTCAGTTATTGAATAATTTCACAAGGAGTGATTCTTCCTTGGCTAAATATAAAATTATCGGCGGTACTCCCTTGGATGGTGAAGTTACCATCAGCGGTGCAAAGAATGCAGCAGTTGCGATCCTGCCTGCCGCTTTGTTGGTAAAGGGAAAATGCCGTGTTGAAAATGTGCCTGATATTTCCGATGTTCGGATTTTATTGAATATATTAAAAGATATGGGTGCAGAGGTTACCCAGTTGGAAACGGGTACGATCCTGCTGGACTGCACCAATATCACCAAAACAGAACCCGATCCTGCCTTGGTTCGGCAGATGCGCGCCAGTTATTATCTTATGGGTGCGTTGATGAGCCGTTTTGGCTCTGCCAATGTGGCGCTGCCCGGTGGCTGTAATTTCGCGTCCCGTCCCATTGACCAGCATATCAAAGGCTTCCGTGCCCTGGGTGCTGCCGTGGAGGAGACGGAAGATTATGTGTATATCGAACCGGGTCCCGAGGGCTTGCAGGGCAGCCGTATCAGCTTGGACGTAGTCAGCGTAGGCGCTACGGTGAACATTATGCTGGCGGCAACGCTGATCCCCGGACAGACAGTGATCGAGAACGCAGCCAAAGAACCCCATATCGTGGACCTGGCAAACTTCTTAAACACTATGGGTGCCCGGATCACCGGTGCCGGTACAGATACGGTGAAGATCCGGGGCGTGGAGGCACTCCACGGCGGTACATATGCGATCATTCCTGATCAGATCGAGGCAGGCACATATATGGCGGCAGTCACTGCCACCGGCGGCAATGTGCTGGTGAAAAATGTCATTCCCAAGCATATGGAGTGTATTACCTCCAAGCTGCAGGAAATGGGTGCAAAGGTGATTGAATACGATGATGCCATCCGTATCAAGTCGGAAGGACGTCTGCATTATACAACAGTCAAGACCCGTCCTTATCCCGGCTTCCCCACGGATATGCAGGCGCAGATCTGTGTCTGTATGGCACTGGCAAACGGTGTCAGCCGTCTGACAGAGAACGTTTATGAAACCCGCTTCTTTGGATATTGTACAGAGCTGCAGGAGATGGGTGCGGATATCCTTATCAATGGAAAGACTGCTATGGTCACCGGTAGGGAAAAGCTTTACGGCACAGAGGTGGCAGCCCATGACCTCCGGGCAGGCGCGGCACTGATCATTGCCGGCTTGGCAGCGCAGGGTGTCACAACGGTGCGGAATATCCACTTCGTGGAACGTGGCTACGAAAATATTGTGGAAAAATTCACCGCATTGGGTGCCAATATTACCCGTTTGGAAAAATAATAAAATACGCACTGCAAATTGAAATTGCAGTGCGTTATTTTTATTGAAACATCGGTGTGGAAAGATAGCGGTCGCCGGTGTCCGGAAGCAGGACCACAATGGTCTTGTTCCAATTCTCCGCCTTGGTGGCAATTGCCATTGCTGCGTGCAGTGCAGCGCCGGAGGAGATGCCCACAAGGAGACCTTCTTTTTTGCCTAGCTGCCGACCAGCGGCATAGGCTTCCTCCTCGGTGACAGGGAACACTTCGTTATACAGGGTAGTATCCAGCACAGAGGGAATGAAGTTTGCACCGATTCCCTGTAAGCCGTGAGGACCGGCAATGCCCTTGGACAGAAGAGGAGAGCCGGCAGGCTCTACTGCCACGATCTGCAGGTTGGGATTCTTTTCTCTTAAGTAGCCGCCTGTACCGGTCAGCGTGCCACCTGTGCCTACACCTGCTACGAAAATATCCACATTGCCATCGGTGTCTGCCCAGATTTCCGGACCGGTGGAGGCTCTGTGGGCGGCAGGATTGGACGGATTATCAAACTGGCTGGGGATAAAGCTGCCGGGGATCGTGGCTGCCAGCTCTTTGGCTTTGTCAATGGAGCCCTGCATACCTTTGGCACCCTCTGTCAGTACCAGCTCCGCTCCGTAAGCGGACATCAAAAGCCGCCGTTCCATACTCATAGAGTCCGGCATAACGATGATGGTGCGGTAGCCTCTGCCGGCGGCGATGGCGGCAAGACCCAAACCGGTGTTGCCGGAGGTAGGTTCAATAATGGTGGCACCGGGCTTTAGAAGACCGGCTTTTTCTGCGTCATTGATCATAGCCAGTGCCACCCGGTCTTTTACAGAGCCTGCGGGATTGAGAAATTCCAGCTTTGCCAGCAGCCGTCCGTGGGGTGCACCGTTAAAAATGTGTGTCAGCTCAAAAAGAGGAGTTCCTCCTACCAGCTGATCGATGGATGAATAAATGTTACCCATACAGATAACCTCCTTTTAGGGAATTATATATTCTGAGACCTTCACTTGTCAACCGTTGACTTTGGCTTCCGGTTATGGTATAAAACTATCAATATGAAAGGGGCGCTGGTTATGGCAGAAATTGAACAGCAGATCGAATATGTGGTGGATACCATTTTGGAGGACTATCGGGGACAGCGGGATATTGACCGGATGGAAGCTTCCCGTCAGCCGGATAAGGATGTGATCATCGATGTGATCGAAAAGCTCCGCCGGATCGTATTCCCCGGATATTTTAAGGATAAGACTTATCGCATCTACAATGCCAAGCATAATCTTTCTATGCTCATTGAAGATGTGATGTATAACCTCAGCCGGCAGATGACCCTGGTGCTCCAGGAATCCGGTAAAACAGAAGAGGATGCCCGGCAGCTGTGCCTGGAATTCTTGCGCCGGATCCCCGGTGTCCGGCAGATGGTGCAGACAGATCTCCAGGCTGCTTATGACGGTGACCCGGCAGCTACCGGTATGGCAGAGGTGATCTTCTCTTACCCCGGCTTGTTTGCTATTACCGTTTACCGTCTTGCCCACGAGCTGTATGTTCTGGGTATTCCTATGATTCCCCGGATCATGACGGAGTATGCCCACAGTATCACCGGTATCGATATCCACCCCGGCGCTACCATCGGTGAATACTTCTTTATTGACCACGGTACCGGTATCGTTATCGGCGAAACCACTGTGATCGGTGAGAATGTCAAGATCTATCAGGGCGTTACCCTGGGCGGCTTGTCCACCCGTGGCGGTCAGAGCCTTAGAGGCAAGCGCCGCCATCCCACCATTGAGGACAATGTTACCATTTATGCCAATGCTTCTATTCTGGGTGGCGAAACGGTGATCGGACAGGGCTGTGTGATCGGCGCCAGTGCCTTTATCACCAAGTCTGTTCCTGCCTGTACCACTGTCAGTATGAAAACACAGGAATTACAGATGAAGCCCCAGGGCAATTGCGCAAAGTGCGAAAACTGTCAGGAGAAATGCGAATAATACGAAAAATGCAGCCGGTAACGGCTGCATTTTTGTTGTGGTATGCTTGTGTTTAGAACAACTGCTGCTGTTCTTTCCGTATTTGCATAGGTGTTTTTCCAATTTGTGCCCTGAGGATCTTGCGAAAATAGGAGGAAGAGCTGAAGCGAAGGCGGCGGCTGATCTCCTCTATTGGCAGATCTGTGGTAGTGAGCAGCGTGATGGCTTTGTCACAAAGGATCTGATGACGGACTTCTACGGGTGTCTGGTTCAGCTGCTTGCGGAACTTCAGAAAGAGGGTACATTCACTGACTCCGCACTTCCTTGCCACATCTGCCACAGTGTAATTAGTATGGGCTTGCATACAGGCAAGGGCTCGATTTACGATAAGGTCCGAACGGCTGTTTAGGTCAATATCCATCCTGGGGAGCATTGCGCCTAAAAAACGGTAGAGATTTCCAATAGATGACGGATTGACCTCCATATTCTGCTCCATTTCCAAAAAAAGGGAAAACTCGTCAGGGGTGCAATTTAGTTTTTGCAATGGAAGGTTAGTTTGGGTAGCTAAAGGGATAAAAGTGAATCCAAAGGAGGAAAACGCAATTTTACTGTTTTCGCTGGACCAGTAAACGTGGTATTGCAGCCCCTTTGGGAGGAAAAAGATATCCCCCTCATTTAGCTGCAAATTGCCTTGTTCGGAGAGAATCTTTACTCTTCCGGATCGAATTCTGCGGATAAAATGGAAGGGACAGCAATCGATCTGGCTGGAATAATTGCGCGTGCTTTGAAACAGATTAAAACGAAAGCTTTTAAAGAATTCTGTATCTAACATATGGAAAACCACCCTGCTAATTAAATAAATTTACCTGTTTATTTATAGTATAGTATCTTGCTCGGAAATTTGTCAAGTGCTATTATAGCGTTAAGCAAAATAGAAGGAGGCAAAACGATGAAAAAAAGTAAATTGCTGCGTACTTTCTGCCTGGGACTGTAAAAATGAAAAGAAGAATGTCTTTTACCTATGCTTTGTGCAGAGAAAGGGGTACATTATATGAAACCGTTGGAAGGGTTGAAAGTTATTGAACTGGGTATGTATGTTGCAGCGCCCGGTATTTCCCGGCTGCTGTGTGACTGGGGCGCAGAAGTGATCAAAGTGGAGTCGCCCAAGGGCGACAATTGCCGCATCAGTGGCCGTCAGGTGAGAATGCCTACCAGCCCGGACTGTAATCTCACCTTCTCCATTATAAACTCCGGAAAGAAACTGGTCTCACTGGATCTGAAGACTCCGGAGGGCATGGAGGTTATGGAAAAGCTTCTGACGGAGGCGGACATTTTTGTGTCAAATACCCGTTACGGCGGTCTGACCCGTCTGGGGCTGGATTATGAGAGCCTGCATCTGCGCCACCCCAGGCTGATCTGCTGCTATGTCAACGGCTATGGATTTGAAGGCCCGGAAAAGGATAGAAAGGGCTTTGACCTAACCAGCTTCTGGTCCAAGACCGGTATTCTGAATGCTATGCGTCATCCGGGAGAGGCACCCCGCTTCCCGCCTCCCGGAATCGGTGACCAGTCGACGGCATATGTGGCGACAGCGGGCATTCTGGCGGCGGTATATCGGCGCGCCAGCACCGGGGAGGGATCGAAGGTCAGCACATCCCTGATGGCTACCGGTATTTGGAGCAATTATAGCCATATCACCTCCGGACAGGACCGCCCGGAAGACGACACTAACAAACCTCTGCACGCCCCCGAGCCGTATAAGGATTGGAAAAACCCCTTCTATCACGTTTATAAGTGCAAGGATGGTCGGATGTTTTTCCTGCTGGGTGGTGGCTACAGCTTACTGCACACTGCATTACGAGCTCTGGGACTGGATGACCTGGTGGATGATCCCAGGTACAAGGACCGTAGCACTATGCTGCAAAACACCGATTATCTGTATGACCGTATGATCGAGACTTTTGAAACAAAGACTGCCAAGGAATGGGAACAGATCCTGAGTGGGCTGGAGATCTCCTATGAAATACTGGCAGAAAACTGGGAGGTTAGCAAAGATCCCCAGGCCTGGGCAAACGGTTGCCTGACCCATATGGAATGTCCCAATGGCAGTACCTATATCGTACCCAATACACCGGTGGAATTTTCCGATGCAGAGCGAACCCAGACCCGCCATGTAGGTATAGTTGGCAGCGATACCCGGGAGGTTTTGGCTTCTGTAGGCTATACCCCGGAGCAGATCGAGGATTTGTTGCAGCGGGGGATCGCCGTAGCGAATTAACTGGATGATTTTAAAATGCAGCCGGCAACGGCTGCATTTTTGCGCCTATAAGCTACTGTTTTGGGACATAGAAAAGAAAATAATGTCCCGTTTTTGCGTTGTTGCCCCGGAATACCTTTTTTATAATAAAAGAAAAAAGGAGGGGCTTTTATGAAAGAACTGACACAAATGTCCAACCAGGAATTATACACCTATGCCAAGACCCGGATCCCGGGGGGTACGCAGCTGTTAAGCAAGCGTCCGGAACAGTTCGCACCGGATCAGTGGCCCAATTATGCCACCCGGGGGGAAGGCTGTAAGGTCTGGGATATGGAAGGAAACTGCTATTATGATATGACTACCAACGGTGTAGGTGCCTGCCTGCTGGGATATGCAGATCCGGATGTCACCAGGGCAGTGGTGGATCGGATCCAAAGAGGTTCTATGACCACCTTAAATTCTCCGGAGGAGGTCTATCTGGCAGAAAGACTGTGTCAGATCCATCCCTGGGCAGAAAATGTCCGGTTTGCAAGAACCGGCGGTGAGACCTGTGCTGTGGCGGTACGGATCGCCAGAGCAACCACCGGCAGAAATCTGGTGGCACTGTGCGGCTATCACGGCTGGAGGGACTGGTATATCGCTGCAAATCTGGGAGAGGGTGACAGACTAAACGGGCAGCTTCTTCCCGGTTTGGAGCCTGCAGGCGTGCCCCAGCAGCTTAGCGGTACATCCCTGACATTTTTCTATAATAATACAGAGGAGTTTGATGCGCTGATGACCCAGTATGGAGATCAGCTTGCCTGTGTGATCATGGAGCCTGTCCGGGGCGGTATCCCACAGTTAGATTTTCTCCGGCATATCCGGGAGGAAACCAGGAAGCGGGGCATTTTGCTGATCTTTGACGAGATCACCATTGGCTGGCGGCATAATTTCGGCGGCAGCCATCTGTGGCTGGGGGTTACACCGGATATAGCGACCTTTGCCAAGGCGCTGGGTAACGGACATCCCATCGGTGCGGTGATCGGCACCCGGGAGGCGATGGACGGTGCACAGAGATCCTTTATCAGTTCTACATATTGGACAGAGGGCGTTGGACCTACCGCCGCACTGGCAACCATTGACAAGATGGAACGCACCCGGGTATGGGAGCACGTGGAGCAGGTGGGACGCACAGTACAGAAGGACTGGGCGGACGCAGCAGAGCGGCACGGCTTGGATATCCATTGCGGCGGCTTCCCTTGTCTGTCTCATTTTGGTTTCCGGGATCTGGCAATGGAGCAAAAGACGTTGTATACCGTGCTGATGCTGAAGGAAGGCTTCCTGGGCAACACCGGATTCTATCCCACCCTTGCCCACACGGAAGAGGTTTTGGCAAGGCACAGAGAAGCAGTGGATAAGGTATTCTGGCAAATTGCACAGATCCGTCAGTCCGGTGGGGAGGAAGCGATTCTGAAAGCCATTGGCGGACCGGTGTGTCAAAAGGGTTTTAAGCGTTTGAACGGATAAACGGTTGTAACCCCGGTACCTTTTTGCTATGATAAAGAAAAATCCGCAACAGGGAGGAAGCAATGGAAATCAGAAAGGATTTTACCTTGTGTCCGGGGAGAGAACGGCTGCAGATCATAGGACTGGACAGATTGCAGCTTACCCGCTACCGCTGGGATGAGCAGCGGCACAGCAACGCAGAGTGGGAGCTGCACCTGATTTTGGAAGGCGCCTGCCGGGTGGACCTGGAGGAAAAGCAGTGGGAGGTCACTGCCGGAAGGGCACTGCTTATTGCACCGGGACAGTATCATCGTCCCAGGACAGAGCCGGGTAGCTTTGAACGGTTCAGCCTGGCATTTACGGTGCTTACCGGTTCTTTGGCGCAGCAGCTGCGCAGCAAGTGCAGCGACGGACTGATCCTGAAGTTGGAGGATTCCCTGCTGTATTTGGCAAGGGAGATATTCCGGGAGCAAGCCGGTAACAATCCGTTTCGGCAGACCTGTTTGGAAGCAATGGTCACACGGTTTTTGATAGGCGTGTTCCGTCAGATGAAGCTGACGGAGGAGGCTTTTGTCGGGAATGAAAAAGAGGACAGCGAGATCACGAAGATCGTGGACGATTATTTTGAAAAGAATTTCGCCCGGGTGGCAGGGGAGCAGGCACTGGCAGACCGATTGCATATTTCCCGGCGGCAGCTGGTAAGAGTTCTGCAGAAGTATTACGGTATGACCTTCCGGGAAAAGCTGATCCATACACGGATGGATTATGCCGCCTGGCAGCTGCGGACGACCCAACTGCCGGTGAGCCGGATCTGTGAGAAAGTGGGGTATAGCTCGGAGGCGGCATTTTTTAAGACGTTCCGGCAATACTTCGGTATGACCCCCGGCAACTACCGGACAACAAGGAGTGTAAAAGATGTATAACGGTGTCAATGATTATAAGAAAGCGGCAGCGCCGCTGAATCTGACTTATGAAAAGCATTTCAAATCCCACCGTCCTGACGGACGGCACGTATGCACCTTTGCTTCCGTTTTGGAGCAGTTGCGGCATATGAAGCCCAGCCATTCCTGCCCGGAGGAGCTGACCCGGGAGAATTTTGCAGCCTTCCAGGCTGCGGTTAAGCAGCGGGTGCGGGAGCTTCTGCATATGCCGGAGCCTACTCCCCAGCCGGCACCGGTAATGCTCAGCTGTGTGCAGAGGGACGGTTATCGGGTGGAAAAGTGGGAATTCTACCCTGACGATTATTCGGCAGTGCCTTATCTGGCGTTGATTCCGGACGGTGCTTGTGCAGAAGCGCCGGTGCCCGGTGTGATGTGCTTTTTGGGCTCCAACCACAGTAAGGAATTTGTTTCCGGTGAACCGATGCCGGATCATCCCAACTATATTCATCCCCATTATCCGGAAAGAAATCAAATGGCGCTTTATATGGTGCAAAACGGAATGGCTGCCTTTGTGTTTGACAATCCGGGAATCGGTGAGTGCTCTATTCTCACAGACCCGGAGGTGGGGTCTTCTCAGATGTACACCCGCAGTGTGATGTGTCACGGCTTGCTGGAAATGGGACTTCCTTATGTGGGACTGACCGTGTTCCAGCGAATGCGGTTTATGGAGCACTTGCGCACCCTTTCCTATATAGATCAGGAAAAAATCGCCATTTCCTCCCATTCCCTGGGAACGGAAGCAGCTATCTTTATGGGTCTGCTTTGCGATGACATCAAGGGTATCGTATTCAACGAGGACCTCCACGATGACCGCCGGCGGTTTATGTGTATTACAGAGCACCCGGGAGAGCGGATGTTCCAAAACTACGGCAACTGGCATATCGTGCCCGGGCAGTTCGCCAGCTTCGGTTATCAGGATCTGTGTGCGGCATTTGCACCCCGGTATCTGGGTATGACCGAAGGCGGTGCAGATGAATTTATGCACACCATTGAGCGTGCCTATCAATTCTGCAACGCAGAAGATCATCTGCTGATCAGCTACTATACGGACTATCAGGATCCTGCCAACCGGAAGATGGATGTTCCGGTGCCGGAATACGGATTGTCCAGTGCAGATTTCTACCGGAAGTATATGTATGTAACGGTTTCTGACCATTCCTTCCGGAAAGAACCGGCACTGACGATTTTGAAGCGCTGCTTTGGAATGGAATAATAAATAAGAGGTGCTGCAAACGCAATTGCAGCACCTCTTTTGCAGTTTTGGGATCAGTCTTCAAAGGTGAAGATTTCCTTGAAATTCTCTTTGAAGATCTCGTAGACAGCCTGCAGGGTAGCTTCGTCTTCTACGGAGAGGTAGTTCTCATTCTCCTCGTCCACAGGCTCAACTTCCAGGATCACGATCTCGTTGCTGTCTTCTTCGGTGGGCAGCAGTGCCAGGTATTCTTTGCCCTGGTACTCGATGCAATCCAGATATTCAAATTCCACTTCTTCGCCGTTTTCATCCACAAAGGAGATGATGTTGGATTCTTCTTCCTGAAGCAGTTCCTTATCTTCCATTACTTTCTTGCCTCCTTAACGATTTCAACAGATTGCTTGCAAAGGGCAGTGATCTCGTCCCACTTGCCATTCTCGATGAGGTCTGCGGTGACCATATAGCTGCCGCCGCAGGCGCAGATCACAGGGCTGGCGGCGTAGGTTGCCAGATTCTTCAGGCTGACGCCACCGGTGGGCATAACCTTAAACATAGGGAAGGGAGCAGCCATTGCTTTGATCTTGTCCAGTCCGCCGGACTGCTCTGCCGGGAAGAACTTCAGAACCTCCAGACCCAGCTTGTAGGCTGCGTGATAGTCGGTGGGGGTGGTGCAGCCGGGGAAAATGGTAATACCCTTTTCCTGGCAATACTTTACGATCTCAATGTCCAGACCCGGGGTGACCACAAATTTACCACCGGCGGCGATGGTCTCATCCACCTGCTGGGTGGTCATAACGGTGCCGGCACCTACCAGCATTTCCGGATGTGCCTCGGACATAATGCGGATCGCATCTGCCGCACCGGCTGCCCGGAAGGTGACCTCTGCCACAGGCACACCGCCTGCGCACAGGGCATCTGCCAAAGGCTTGGCATCCCGCTGGGGATTGGAAAGCTTAATTACCGGTACGACACCGATCTGACTGATAGTTTGCTGCAATTCATTCATAATAGATACCTTCCTTTTGATTTTGGACCCGGGACAAAAATGACCCCATATCGCCACACGGATCCATCTTTCTGAATTCATTATAGCGATATGGGGCCTGTCTGTCAATTAAGAAAAATCAGCAGATTATTCCTTGGCAGCCTTCAGGGCCTTCTTCTCGGCAGCCTTCTTCTCCAGGTTGGTAACGACAATGGCACAGGAAGCGTCACCGGTGATATTCAGCACGGTTCTGCCCATATCGAAGATACGGTCAACACCGGCAACCAGAGCGATGCCTTCCACAGGCAGACCTACGGAGGTGAGCACCATAGCCAGCATAACCATACCTGCACCGGGAACACCGGCAGTGCCGATGGAAGCCAGGGTAGCGGTGATAACGATGGTAGCCATCTGCCCCAGAGTCAGCTGGATGCCGAAGCAGGAAGCGATGAAGATGGCGCAGACACCCTGGTAGATAGCAGTGCCGTCCATATTGATGGTTGCGCCCAGGGGCAGCACGAAGGAAGTGGTTTCCTTGTCAGCGCCCAGTTTCTCACAGCATTCCATATTCAAAGGAAGAGTGCCCACAGAGGAAGCGCTGGAGAAGGCGAAGATCATAGCGGGAACCATTTCCTTGAAGAACTTCAAAGGACTTGTACCGCCCAGAGTCTTAACGGTAGTGGAGTAAACCACGATGGCGTGGATAGCGTAGCTGATATAGGCGGTCAGCAGGACCATTGCCAGAGAGCCGATGATCTTGGCACCGTTTTCAGCAACTACGGGGGTCAGCAGGCAGAACACACCGATGGGGGAGAGCTTCAGGATCAGCTCCATAACCTTCATAAACACTTCGTTGATCTGCTCGATGAGAACCCGGACACCGTCAGCCTTGTTACCCACCAGGATGATGCCGAACCCTACCAGCAGAGCGATCACGATGATCTGCAGCATATTGGCATTGACCAGAGGTGCCAGGAAGTTGGAGGGGAAGATATCCACCAGAACATTCATAAAGGGTGTGGGCTCTGTTGCCGCATACTCCAGATCCGTAGTGGACAGGGCGGGGAATGCGCCCTTCATCAGCTGACCCATAACCAGACCAATGACGATGGCAAAAGCGGTGGTCAGCATATAGTAAACAATGGTCTTCAGACCGATGGAACCAACCTTGCGGATATCCTTCATAGAGATCATACCGCACAGGATGGAGAACAAAACGATGGGGCAGACGATGAACTTCAGAAGGTTCAGGAAGATCGTACCGAAGGGCTTGATGTAGCTGTTGGCAAAGGCTGCGTGTTTGCCCAGCAGCAGACCTGCTACAATGGACAGAACCAGGGCAATGAAGATCTGCAGTGCCAGATTGGATTTTAGCTTTTTGAGCATTCGGATTACCTCTTTTCTTAATAGAATATGCAGAAAGGAATGTTCCTAACTTACTCTTGTATTTTAGAAGATATGCAGTGGAATGTCAACAAAAAAATGCAAAAAAAGAGTGCGTATTTGTGAAAAATGCCACAGTCAGACCAGGTAGATCACTGTGGCATTTTGCTTATCAGAAATTGGCAACTTTTGAAGATTTCAGCTGCAGCTGCAGTTTATCTGCGATCAGGGCAATAAACTCGCTGTTGGTAGGCTTGCCTTTTGTGTTGCTGACGGTATAGCCGAAAAAGCGCTGAAGGGTATCCAGATCACCTCTGTCCCAGGCGACTTCAATGGCATGGCGGATGGCACGCTCCACCCGGCTGGGGGTGGTCTGGAAGGTTTTTGCCACCTGAGGATAGAGCACCTTGGTGATGGCATTGATTACATCCATATCATTTACGGCAATGATAATGGCTTCCCTTAAATACTGATAGCCCTTGATGTGGGCAGGAACACCGATCTCGTGGATGATACCGGTGACCATAGATTCAATATTGGTGGGATCCATGCGGTTTTTGCTGCCGGTTGGGGATTCTTCCCCTCCCCGGATCTCCTCCAGCCGCTCTACCAAAACGCTCATATCACAGGGCTTGAGCATCAAATAGCGCACCCCCAGATTGGCGGCAGCTGTTGCTACATAATCGGTGATAAAGCGGGATGTAGCCAAAGTGACCGGGCGGTGCTCCATTGCGGAAATGGCTTTCAGCACGCTGAGACCGTCCTGCTTTGCCAGCATCAGATCCAATACCAAAATATCCGGCTTTCGTTCTGTGACCATACGAATGGCTTGCTCCCCGTCATTGACGATTGCCACTACCTGAAATCCTTCTGCCCGCCGCAGGGCGGCTGACAGACCGGAACAGAATTCCTCTGCGTTGTCTGCGATCATTACGGTTGTACAGTTGTCCATAGCTTCCTCTCCTGAATATAAAATTTGCTCCCCTTGTTTTTGCGGTAAACGGTGAAAGTCCACCGTGCTGCGACATCTATAATCTAGCATAATGTGTCTTGATTTGCAAGAAAAAAAGAAAACATTTGCTCGACGAAAAGCTACATTTAATCTACGAAAAACTACAAAAGCAGAATAAATCGATAATAAACCGAAGAGGACACCACTGCGGTTGACGGCAGGGAGGAAATGGTGTAAAATAAGGTTAGCTTTTTACGGGAGGATCGGATATGAACCAGACAGTGAAACAGTTTTGTGACTTTATGGACGGTGCTCACAGCAGCTATCACGCTGTGGCGCTTCTTGGGGATATGCTGCAGAAAGCAGGGTATACAGAGCTTTCTGAGGGGGAGAAATGGCAGCTGCAAGCCGGAGGAAAATACTATGTGACCCGGGGCGGCAGCGGCTTACTGAGCTTCCGGATCCCTAATAAAACGCCTGTGGGCTTTATGCTCAGCGCCAGCCACAGTGACCGTCCCTCTTTCCAGCTAAAGGAAAATGGAGAGCTTACCGGTGCCTACACCCGCTGGGCAACGGAGAAGTACGGCGGTATGCTTATGAGTACCTGGCTGGACAGACCTTTGTCTGTTGCCGGCAGAGTGCTGGTGGAAACGGAAGCGGGCTTGGAAAGCCGCCTTGTGGATATTGACCGGGATCTTCTGCTGATCCCCAATGTGGCGATCCATATGAACCGGAAAGCCAATGAGGGTGTTGCCTGGAATCCGGCAGTGGATACCCTGCCTCTGGTTGGGGGAAAGGATTGCGCAGGAAAGCTTTGGCAGCTGCTGGAGCAGGCTGCCGGAGGTAAGATTCTGGGTCACGATCTGTATCTGTATGTTCGGCAGAAGGCAACGGTGTGGGGCGTGGAGGAGGAATATCTCTCCGCTCAGGGACTGGATGATCTTGCCTGTGCCTGGTGCTGCACCAAAGGCTTCCTGGAAAGTGAAGAAAGCAATGCAGTGCCGGTGCTGTGTGTATTTGACAGCGAGGAAGTGGGTTCTCAGTCGGCACAGGGTGCGGATTCTGATTTTTTGGCAGATGCCCTGCGGCGGATCACGGAAAGTCTGGAGCTGCCGCTGGAGCAGCTGCTGCACCGCTCCTATATGATATCTGCGGATAATGCCCACGGTATGCACCCCAACCATCCGGAGTATGCCGATGCGCAAAATGCACCTTTGCCGGGACAGGGTGTGGTGCTGAAATACAATGCTGCCCGGAAGTATACTACCGATGGCTTGTCCGGAGCAATTTTCCGGAAGCTGTGCCAGGGAGCACAAGTGCCGGTGCAGACCTATTACAACCGGGCGGATCTACCCGGCGGCTCAACCCTGGGCTGTATTTCCCTGGGTCATACGGCAGTACCTACCGCGGATATCGGCTTGCCGCAGCTGGCAATGCACTCCTGCTATGAAACTGTGGCGGTGGCGGATGTTTGCAGCCTGGAAGCATTGATGAAGCATTGTTACAGCAGCCATTTGGAAGGGGAATTCAAGGGCAGTTTTGCAATCCGGAGGAATTGTTGTGAAAATGCCTAAAAACAGGTGGTAAAAACTGTATAAACCTACCATTGCAGAAAGTGAAAATCTATGGTATTATACTACCATCCGGGCTTATGGGGTCTACTCCACTATCTAGGCACTGTAAGTCACAAAAAGGAGGAAAAATAAACACCGTTGGACTCACGGTACGGCAGTGTGGAGACCTGTCGTAATGCTGCAGCTGTTTTGCTCGGTTGCAGTGAGAGCATATGCGAGGAGTCGGTATGCTTAGAGTCGAGAAAGTATGGCAAACGTAATTCTGAAGAACATCAAGAAAGTCTACCCGTTCAGTGGCGACGACGTCAAGAACAACAAGAAGAAGGAAAAGCAGCTGGAAAAGCTCAAGAAGAAGGATCCTGAAGCTTATGCTCTTTACATGGAGCGTCAGGAAGAGAAGGCTAAGCTGCAGGTCACTGAGCAGGGCGTTGTTGCTGTTCAGGAGTTCAACCTGGAGATCGCTGATAAGGAATTTATCGTTCTGGTTGGTCCTTCCGGTTGTGGTAAGTCCACCACTCTGCGTATGATCGCAGGTTTGGAAGAGATCTCTGACGGCGAGCTGTGGATCGGTGACAAGCTGGTCAACGACGTAGCTCCCAAGGACCGCGATATCGCAATGGTCTTCCAGAACTATGCTCTGTACCCCCATATGACTGTTTACGAAAATATGGCTTTCGCGCTGAAGCTGCGTCACACTCCCAAGGAGGAGCTGGACCGCAAGGTTAAGGAAGCTGCTGAGATCCTGGACATCACCCAGTACCTGGGTCGTAAGCCCAAGGCTCTGTCCGGCGGTCAGCGTCAGCGTGTTGCTATCGGCCGTGCTATCGTCCGTGACCCCAAGGTTATGCTGATGGACGAGCCTCTGTCCAACCTGGACGCCAAGCTGCGTAACCAGATGCGTGCTGAGATCATCAAGCTCCGTGAGCGTATCAACACCACTTTCGTTTATGTTACCCACGACCAGACTGAGGCTATGACTCTGGGCGACCGTATCGTCATTATGAAGGACGGCTTCATCCAGCAGATCGGCACACCTCAGCAGGTGTTCAATCATCCCTACAACCTGTTCGTTGCAGGCTTCATTGGCTCTCCCCAGATGAATATGTTCGATGCAAAGCTGGTGAAGGCTGACGGCAAGTACGCTGTTGAACTGGATGGCTTCACTATCGAACTGTCCGAGGAGAAGCAGGCTGCTCTGGCTGCCAACAATGTTGAGGAGCAGGAGGTTGTCCTGGGTGTTCGTCCTGAGCATCTGTCCCTGGTTGAGGAAGGCGGCATCACCGCTAAGATCGACGTCCACGAGCTGATGGGTTCTTCCATCCACCTGCACGTGAATATCATGGGCAAGGACGTTATCGTCATCGTTTCCACTATGGAAATGACCGGTGCTGAAGTTGCTGCCCTGACCGCTGGTGCCGAAGTCAAGATCGGCTTCGCCGGCAATGTCTGCCACGTCTTTAATAAGGAGACCGGCATCAATCTGGAAGCTTAATTTTAGGCTGCTGAACGGACCTGCCTGTTGGCAGGTCCGTTCAGAGTGTCAAAAAAGCCGCAAACCGTCAAACGCAAGTTTAACGATTTGTGGTTTTTCTGTATTTTAAGATATATAAAAAGCAGAACGGCATTCTATACACAATATGGAAAAAACTTGCTATTGCAAGGCATTTGACTTACTTCACAAAACGAAGGACTCACGTACCAATGTACGCTACGCCTTCGTTTTGTTTGTCTTTGCGGCTCCTTTGACCTCTGTCAGGCAGGTCCGTTTTGTTATGAGAAGGGATAACAAGGACTTTTCGACTAAAAATTTATGGAAATTCCGATTTGCGCAATCGGTTGCTCTTGACAAAACGGTCAAAAGGTATTAATCTTTTACCATAGGCGGCAAAGCTGCTTGTAAGATCAGTTTGAGGAGAATGAAATATGCGTGGAAGCGGCATTTTAATGCACATTACATCCCTGCCCGGTCCCTACGGCATTGGCACGATGGGCAAGCAGGCGTACGCATTTATTGATTTTTTGAAGAAAGCGGGACAGACCTATTGGCAGGTGCTACCTTTGACTCCTACCGGTTACGGGGATTCCCCTTATCAGTCCTGCTCCACCTTTGCGGGCAACCATTATCTCATTGATCTGGAGATGTTGGTGGAGGAAGGTCTTTTATGTAAGGAAGAGCTGGAATCCCGCCAGTGGAACACGGAAGAAAACAAGGTGGATTTCGGTCTGCAGTATCAAAACCGGCTGAATGTGCTCCGGTTGGCATATTGCCGTTTTTCTGATTGGGATGCACTGGATACATTCTGTGGAGAAAACGGAAGCTGGCTTTCAGATTTTGCGCTGTTTATGGCGCTGAAAGAGAAGTGGGGTGGCGCACCCTGGTTCTCTTGGGAACAGGGGCTGAAATTCCGGGACCCGGATGCTGTTTGGCAGGCACGGCAGGAACTGAAAGATGAGATCCGGTTTTATAGCTTTGTCCAGTTTCTGTTCTATCGGCAGTGGACGGCACTGCGGCAGTATGCCCACAAAAACGGTATCTCCATCATTGGTGATGTGCCCATTTATGTGCCCATGGATTCTGTGGATGTATGGAGCAATCCGGAACTGTTTCAGCTGGATGAAAAGCTGGATCCTGTGGATGTTGCCGGTTGTCCTCCGGATGCTTTCAGCGAGGACGGACAGCTGTGGGGAA
>JAZQHW010000037.1:0-18475 GCA_045540795.1 Faecousia sp.
TAAGTCAAATGCCTTGCGAAGCAAGCCTTTTTCAATTTTAATGTATAAAACAGTTTTGTTATTTTATATAACTCAAGATATAGAAAAGCTGTAAATCGTTAAACCTGTGTTTGACGGTTTGCGGCTTTTTTGACACTCTGAAGCGAGGTGAATTTCACCTCGCTTTTGCTTATCCATAATAATCGCCGGTCAACTGCTCCACCAGGGTTTTATCCCGCTGGGTGGTAAAGGAAAGCAACCAATCGTAGTTTCTCTCATCAGTGTAGACCGCGCCCCAGCAGCTGTGCTCCATATCCGGGAAGAGGATCAGCTCGGCGTGACCGCCGTACACATTCACCGCCTTTGCCATCTGCAGGCTTTCGATGGGATCTACGGTCTGGTCGCGAAGTCCGTGGAAGGCGCGAATAGGAACATCTACCAGGTTTCTTGCAAACACGGGAATGCCGCCGCCGCAAATAGGCATGGCCGAGGCAAACCAGTCCGGGCGCAAGCTGGCAAGCTCCCATGTGCCGTAGCCACCCATGCTAGTTCCAGTAAGGTGCACACGGGTCTCATCCACATAGGGGAGCTCCCGGGTCTGTTCCACCAGATGGATCAGCTGGGACATCCATTCGTTCCAGGTGCCGCCTTTACAAAGGGGCGCAAGGAGGATATAGCCTCTTGCAGTCTGCCGCTGCTTCAGGGTCAGAAAGCATCTTTTTTGCTTACGCAGCTTCTCGGTGGTCTCACCGCGGGTGCCGGCACCGTGTAAATAGATGATCAGGGGATATTTTTTATCCGCTTGAAAGCCTTCCGGGTAGGAGATCAGATATTTCATTTCATCCAGTATTTTTTCTTCCATAAGTATTCCCTCTTTAAAATATTGAAAAACTTACTGGACTACACCCACGATCACGTGCTGTTCGTTGAACAGCACCTTCACCTTGGTATGCTGCAGCACCTCATGGGCAACTTCTTCATTCAGGGTTAAGAATATCCGGAGCTTACTGCCATCCACCAGGGAGATCTGATAGAATCCGTTTTTCACAGGGGCACAGGCAGTGGTGTCGCCCGGAGTGGGGTTGATGTACTCCTTGCCATCGGTATAGGGTTCAAAGGCTGGTGTGATGTAGCCCTCTGCTTTGGGCTGCTCCGTATAGCCACCGGCGGCAAACAATTCGTCCAGCAGTTCAATAAAGATCTCCTGCACATTTTCAGCAGTACCCTTGGGGTATTTGGTGATATCTGCCTCGTATGTGATCTCCCAATCGAAGGAGGGCGGTGTGGGCAGATAGCCGCGAGCGTCGTTGGAGCAGGAGGCATAGAAGGTCATAGGGAACTTGGAGGTTTCCTTGACCGCCATAGCATTGGTATCGAAGATCTCAAAGGGCGCAAATACAAAAGCCAGATCGCCTATGCTCATAGCATAAAGCTTGACGCCCAAATCACCCTTCACACCATCCTGTGTCAGCATAGCCTGTGTGGTTTGGATCTTGTCTGTCTGGGCAGGCTGGAAGTTGGCAGATGCCTCTACGACATACTCCGCCAGCTGCTCGCCAAGCTCGATATAATTCTCCGCGATCGCCGCTTCTTCCGGGATCTGAGAGCCGTTGTTTACGTTACCGGAGCCGCTGAGGAAGAAAAGGCTCTGACAATCAAGGGCTTTTTCTACTCTGTCGCGCAAAACACCTACATAGTTACTGGTTGCGGTGGTATAAGAGTTAGGAGAAGCGCCTTTGGGGTGACCTTGCCAGTTCATCAGCAAGATGTCCTTGCCACCCTCCCGTGTAAACTTCACCATCTGCAGAAGATTATCTGCCTTTCCGTAATGACCAATCAAATTGGATTTGGGCACAGAACCTACACCGTAGCCTTGATAGCTTCCGTCAGCAAGCAGGTAATGCCGCACGGTATTGTAGCCTTCCGGGCGACAGAAGGTGGTATGCATTTGGGCAGGCTTCCGGTCTGCCATAGCCTCAACACACGCCTGAGGGATCCGCTCACGCAGCAATGCGGCATAAACCTGGTCTGCAAAGTCCGGTCCGGTATGGTTGTGGGATGCAGATGCCATAATGTTATCCACAGGTACGCCGGTCTCTTCCGAAGCCAGCTTACGGATCGTGTCAAAGGGAGAGGCCTTACACTGCCCAAGGTCTGTTGCGATCAAAATTACAGTATTACCGGTTGCATCGGTAATGGCAATACAAGTGGCGCATATCGGGTCTGCCACACCGGTTGACATACGGTCCTCTTTGGCATCTCCGTAACCTCTCAAATATACCGAGTGTTCCGGGGAAATATCTGCCATAGCGTAGCCTACAGAAAAGGTTTGTACAGCAGAGTCGTTGCCTCCTTCAGAGCCACCACAGGCAAACAGTGGCAAAACAAGGATCAGGCACAGGATCAAACATACAATTTTTTTCATAAATATCCCTCCAAAATTTTGTTATCTTTTTTACTGCTATACTTCAGCGCTCTTCCCGCCTGCTTCTCAGGGGCAGAACTGACACCGACACAACGGCAAATATCCGGGGCAAGCTGGGAGGCAAGCCTTAACAGATTGTCATTTTCACCATATCCTTACAATACTTGGATTATACCATATAAAAAATGTTACGTCCACACAAAAACAGGTACTGCTATATAACAATTTATATAGTAAAAAACAATCGGTGATAAAAATGAATTTAATAAAACCGCTATGGTGGGCATCAGCCTTACCATAGCGGTTTTTTGACGTATTGGGTGAAAAGACAAATACTTTCTTATGAAGCTCCGCTTTTCTGAACAGAGGCTACAATCAGAAAATATGGAAACGAATGATCAGCGCTGCGAAGACGATGGACACCATACTCAGCAGCTTGATAAGAATGTTGATAGCAGGACCGGAGGTGTCCTTAAAGGGATCACCGACGGTATCGCCCACAACGGCAGCCTTATGCTGATCGCTGCCCTTGCCGCCATGCTCACCGCTTTCAATGTACTTCTTGGCATTATCCCAGGCACCGCCGGAGTTGGACATAAAGATCGCCAGCAGGAAGCCGGATGCCGTTGCACCAGCCAACATACCTACAACACCGTGATAGCCCAGCACCAAGCCGGTAACCAAAGGTGTTACAATGGCAAGTAATGTGGGGGCGATCATTTCCCGCAAGCTTGCCTTTGTGCAAAGGTCAACGCAGGTAGCATAGTCTGCTTCTGCCTTACCGTCCATCAAGCCAACGATCTGCTTGAACTGACGGCGAACCTCAACCACAACAGACTGAGCAGCCTTGCCCACAGACTCCATTGTCAGCGCTGCAAATACGAAGGGCAGGCAGGCGCCGATAAACAAGCCAACCAAAACCTTGGGATCCATCAGGTTGAACACCTTGTCTACAGAGATATTGGCAGCTGCTGCCACTTCCTCCACCTTGTTGACATAGGAAGCCATCAAAGCCAGTGCGGTCAGTGCCGCAGAACCGATGGCAAAGCCCTTGCCGGTAGCTGCAGTTGTATTTCCCAAAGAATCCAAAGCGTCGGTACGCTGTCTGACCTTGGGATCCAAGCCTGCCATTGCTGCGATACCGCCGGCATTGTCTGCCACAGGACCGTAAGCATCCGTTGCCAAAGTGATACCCAAAGTGGAAAGCATACCCACAGCAGCCAGAGAAATGCCGAACAGACCCATATTGGCATCGGCAGCACCGCCGGCACTGAAGAATGCAATAAGAACACAAATGCAAATGATGATCACAGGCAATGCGGTGGAGAGCATGCCCAAGCCAACACCACCGATGATAATAGTAGCAGAGCCGGTTTCAGACTTGGAAGCCAGCTTCTTGGTAGGCTTGTAGGTATCGGAAGTGAAATACTCCGTACTCTGACCCACCAACACACCGGCTACCAAGCCGGCAAGGATTGCAAAATAGATTCCCACGGAAGCAGCTCCGTCTAGACAGAACCAAACAATGGGAAAAGAGATCACAGCGATGAGGATAGCGCTGAAATTCGTACCCCGGCTCAATGTCCGAAGCAGATCTCTCTGGTTAGCATCTTCCTTGGTGCGCACCAGGAATGTACCCAGCACAGAACAAACGATACCCACCACTGCAATCAGCAGCGGTACTGCCATAGCGCTAAATCCCTTGGCAGCAAAGGTCGTTACCGCCAGAGCACAGGCAGCCAGGATAGAACCTACATAAGATTCATACAGGTCAGCGCCCATACCGGCAACGTCACCTACGTTATCACCCACATTATCCGCAATCACAGCAGGATTCCGGGGATCATCCTCAGGAATACCGGCTTCCACTTTTCCCACCAGGTCTGCACCCACGTCGGCAGCCTTGGTAAACACACCGCCACCCACACGGGCAAACAGTGCCATAGAGGAAGCACCCACACCGAAGGTCAGCATAGTACTGGTGATCGCATCCGCCTCCAGCTTAAAGACAAACTTCAGCAGGAACAGCCAGAAGCTGATGTCCAGCAGACCCAAGCCAACCACGGTAAATCCCATAACAGAACCGGCAGAGAAAGAAACCCGCAGACCATTATTCAAGCCTTCCTGGCAAGCATTGGCTGTACGGCTGTTTGCCGCTGTAGCGATCTTCATACCAATGAAACCTGCCAGTGCAGAGAAGAAACCGCCGCTGATAAAGGCAAAGGGAACAAAGAACGACAAAAATCCCAACGCTGCCATAGCCAGCAGCACAACAAACATAACAGCAAAGAAGATCACAACCACCTTATATTGCCGCTTCAAATACGCATTGGCACCGGCACGGATCCAACCGGCGATCTGCTTCATCCGATCCGTACCTTCCGGGAACTTCATAACTTTCCTTGCCGTTACCACAGCGAAAACCAGTGCGATCAACGCACCGACGAAGGTTGACAAGGTCAGCAGAATATCCATAACCACATCTCCTTAATTTTGTCTTGTATTTGCCTAAGTAGGTAAGTCGTAGTATACATCTCCTACCTATATTTGTCAAATATTTTTTCAATTTTCAGTTGATTTGCAGGAAATCTTTCACCAAAAACTTCAATTCTACTTGATATAAATTAATTGTTGCAAAATCAAAAGCGATGGTGTATAATGCTGTTATAATGCGGGGGAAGTTCTTTTTTGGAACTCCCGCATTTTTGCATTATATTTGGTTTTCGTGCAAAGCCGACTTTCTCTGCACCTTCCTTTGCTGGAGATTTTACCTTCTTGCATATTCTCATAACTTTCGATATAATAAAACTAATACAATATATAATTAAGGAGATGCGTACTATGGAGCTTTCACAGATCCTGAACCGTTGTGACCACACCCTTTTATCCCCTACCGCCACCTGGGAACAGATCCGGGCACTTTGCGATGAGGGTATCGAATATCATACTGCCAGCGTCTGCATTCCCGCTTCCTTTGTGGCACAAGCCAAGGAATATGTGGGGGACCGCCTTGCCATCTGCACTGTGATCGGCTTCCCCAACGGTTACGATACCACCGCAGCCAAATGCTTTATGGCATATGATGCCGTAAGTCACGGTGCTGAAGAAGTGGATATGGTGATCAATTTAGGCTGGGTCAAGGACAGCAAATGGGATGCCCTTACCGAGGAGATCCGTCAGATCAAAGGACACTGCTGCGGCAAGATCCTGAAAGTCATTATCGAAGCGTGCCTGTTAACAGAAGAGGAAAAGATCCAAATGTGCAAAGTTGTCACCGAAGCCGGTGCTGACTTTATTAAAACCTCCACCGGATTTTCCACCGCCGGTGCCACCTTTGCAGATATTGCTTTGTTCCGGGAGCACGTGGGCAAAAATGTTAAAATCAAAGCTGCCGGTGGCATCTCCACTTTGGCAGATGCGGAAGAATTTATCCGCCTGGGTGCCGATCGTCTGGGCACTTCCCGGATCGTAAAGCTGGCAAAAAGCGAAAACGCCAACACAACCTATTGACACAGGAGGTAATGTTATGTTAACCACCCCAACCCCTCATATCAGCGCCAAACCAGGCGACTTTGGAAAAACTGTTCTAATGCCCGGTGACCCTTTGCGTTCTGAATTCATTGCAAAAACATTCCTGAAAGATCCGGTACTGGTGAATAATGTACGGGGCGTGCAAGGTTACACCGGTACGTATAAAGGTGTCAAGGTAAGCGTAATGGCATCGGGTATGGGTATGCCTGCCATTGGCATTTATGCCCACGAGCTTTACAACGGCTACGGTGTCGAGAATATTATCCGAGTAGGCTCTGCCGGCTCTATTCAGGAGCATATTGATCTTTACGATCTGGTCATTGCCCAGGGTGCCTGCACCGATTCCAATTTCGCCGCGCAATTCCATCTTCCCGGCACTTTTGCTCCCATTGCCGACTTCACACTGCTTACCACAGCGGTGGATGCTGCCAAAGCAGCCGGTGCCCGGTATCACGTAGGCAATATCAACTCCTCCGATGTTTTTTACGGTGACCACGCAGGTGTCCCGGAAGGACTGGACAGTGTGTATGCTCTGAAAAAAATGGGTGTTATGGCTTTGGAAATGGAAGCCGCTGCCCTGTATATGACCGCAGCCCGGTATGGCAAGCGGGCACTTTGCATCTGCACTATTTCCGACCACGTACTCAAGGGAACAGAAACCACTTCTCAGGAGCGGCAGACTGCCTTTACCGAAATGATGAAGGTCGCTTTGGAAACCGCCGTTAATATGGAAGGTCGATAAAGTATGAAGCGTGTATTTATTATTGTACTGGATTCTCTGGGTATCGGTGCGCTGCCGGATGCTGACAAGTTTGGAGATACCGGTGCCAATACCCTGGCAAGCTGTGCCGCCACCGGTCAGTTGCACGTTCCCAATTTGATCCAAGCCGGCTTGGGTAACATTGACGGGGTCACCTGCTTGCCTAAGGCCGCAGCGCCCACTGCCACCTATGCCCGGCTCGCCGAAGCATCTATGGGCAAAGACACCACCATCGGTCACTGGGAGCTGGCAGGTTTGATTTCCCCGGATCCCCTGCCCACATATCCCAAGGGTTTCCCAGAAGAGATTTTAGAGCCCTTCCGCCATGCCACCGGCAGAGGCATTCTTGCCAATGCCCCCTGGTCCGGAACTCAGGTAATTGAAGCATATGGCAAAGCCCATATGGAAACAGGAGATCTCATTGTCTATACCTCTGCAGACTCTGTATTTCAGATCGCTGCTCACGAAGATATCGTGCCCCCGGAGCAGCTTTATGAATACTGCCGCATTGCCAGAAAGCTTCTCCAGGGCAAGCACAGTGTGGGCAGAGTCATTGCCCGCCCCTTTGTTGGACAGCCCGGCAGCTTTGTCCGCACCGCCAACCGCCATGATTTTTCTTTAGAACCTCCGGGACTTACCCTTCCGGACCGAATAAAAGCTGCAGGCCTTGCCTCCATCGGTGTTGGTAAGATCCACGATATTTTCGCAGGACGGGGACTGACGGAACACGTCTATAACAAAAGCAATGCAGACGGCATGGCACACACCCTTTCCTATGCCAAAAAAGATTTCTCCGGTCTTTGCTTTGTGAATCTGGTAGACTTTGATATGGTCTACGGTCATCGCAGAGATGCCCTTGGCTATGCCCGGGCGCTGAATGAATTTGACCGCTGGCTACCGGAGTTTTTATCCTTACTGAAACCGGAGGATATGGTGATCATCACTGCCGATCACGGCTGTGACCCCGGCTATACCGCCACCACTGACCACACCCGGGAGTATGTCCCTATGTTAATTTTGGGTACATCTGTTCCCGGAAAGAATCTGGGTACATTGCCCAGCTATACCGCTGTTGCAGAAGCTGCTGCGGCACATTTAGGAGTTGCGTTATGAAGCCTGAACAACTGATCCTTATAGCAAAAGCCGCTATGGACAATGCTTATGCCCCCTATTCCGGCTGCCAGGTAGGTGCGGCATTGCTTTGCGATGACAGCACGGTTTTCACCGGCTGCAACATTGAAAACGCCGCCTTCGGTCCCACCGTTTGTGCAGAGCGTACCGCCCTGTTCAAAGCCGTTTCCGAAGGAAAACGGAATTTCTCCGCATTAGCCGTATGCGGCGGCAAAAACGGTGTGATCACCGGTCTGTTCCCACCCTGCGGCGTATGCCGTCAGGTTCTCCGGGAATTTTGCGACGATTCCTTCCCCATTTACCTGGCAGATACCGGGGATACCTATGAAGTATGCACCCTGGGAGAGCTGCTCCCCAAAAGCTTCCGGGCAGACACCTTTCAGAAATGAGGAAACATATGAACATACTGGTTACCAATGACGACAGCGTCAATGCCACCCAGCTTCTGCCTTTGATCCGCTGGTGTCAAAAGTTGGGAAATGTCACCACCGTCGTCCCTAAACTGGAACAAAGCGGAAAAAGTCACAGCATCGAGCTGCACCAACCCTTTGAGATCAAAGAGGTCTCTTTGGCACCGGATATTACAGTTTGGGCAGTGGATTCCTCCCCTGCAGATTGCGTCCGGTTTGCTTATCACGGACTGAAGCAGCCCTGGGATCTGGTGATCTCCGGAATCAATAAAGGCTTCAATGTAGGCTTTGACATTATGTACTCCGGCACTGCCGGCGCCGTATTTGAAGCTGCCTCCCACGGGATCCCTGCCATTGCCCTGTCCACCCGTCCCGACTATTATGACCGGGCAGTCGAGCATTTGGATGCCGTTTGGGAATTTTTCCAGCGCCACAAGCTGCTGGAGATGGGCAAGCTTTACAACGTAAATATTCCTCCGGAGCCCAAAGGCTTCCGGATCACCCGGCAAGGGGGCGATTTCTATGCCGATGACTTTGTCCGGGTCGAGGGTGATCTTTTCAAAGCACAGGGAAAATTCCTCTATCAGGATCAGCAGGATCTGACTTTGGATACCGACTGCGTAATGCACGGGTACATATCTGTAATGCCTTTGGCTTTGCTCCGGTCGGACAGTTATGTCTACGACCGGCTGCAGCAACAGGTTCTTTCTTTATGATTATACTTTACATTTCAGCAAAAATTTTATATACTAATGACAAATCATTTAGGAGGTAACACCTATGAAACGCTTTTTTACCCTTCTACTCAGCGTACTTATGCTGCTGGGAATGTTCTCCGGCTGCCAAAAAGCACCGGAAGCCACCGCAGAGCCCACAGAAGCACCTGGTCCTACCCAGTCTGCCGAAGAGCAGGAGACCCTGCGTGTCTTTGTCATCGGCAACAGCCATACCAATGACGCCACCAATCTTCTGTATGAGGTCTTCCACGCGGAAAACCCGGACCAGAAGGTGATGATCGGCAATATGTACTACTCCGGCTGTCCCATCACCAAGCACGTTTCCTTTGCAAAAACCAACAGTCCCGAGTATAGATATATGAAAAACGACAACGGCATTTGGGACAACACCGAAGCTTTCACTCTGTCCGGTGCTTTGAAGGAACAGGCTTGGGATGTAGTGGTGCTCCACGAAATGAATACCTATGCCGTACAGGACAGCAACTGGAATAACACCAATCTCCAGGAGCTTATCGACTATGTAAAGGAAAACACCTATTACAATACCGACTTCATCTGGCATCTTCCCTGGGCAAACCCTGTAGATTCGGTATTCTTCGAGCTTACATACGATCCCCAGCCTCCCGGAACCTGGGTAGAGCGGTATAAGGCTAATTCCGATATGAACTATGACAAGATGCTTACCCAGCTGGTGGATATGAGTCAGAAGTATGTTATGACCAACGAGAGTGTCACCGCAGCCATTCCTGCCGGTCCTGCTATCCACTATGCCAATAACAAGCTGGATCAGACCGATCCCGACCTGTACCGGGATTACACCCACCTGTCTGACTTTGGCATGCTGCTCTGTGCCTATACCTGGTATGCCTCCATTATGGGTCTGGAAGAGATCACCGAAGTCAATATAAATGTGATTCCCGCAACCCTTCGGCACAGAAGAGCCCAGGTTCTGGGTGACCTGGAGATCACCGAAGATATGAAAAAAGTGATCATCGAATCCGTCAACTGGGCACTGAAAAACCCCTGGACGGTTCCCACCGCTGAATAATTCTTCCAATAATAACTCCCCACAAATCAGAACTGATTTGTGGGGAGTTTATTTGTGAAAATATCTTATTTCTTGTTCTTTTTATAGATGGTATTCAAGCCCTTCAGCAGCAAGTATTCATCATATACGATATCGTGACTGCACAAAGGGACGATCTTAGAGGCAATGCCACCGGTGGCAACGATGCTGGCTTTGCTGCCCAGCTCCTGTTCAAACCGGTCGATCATACCGTCGATCAGTGCCGCATTGCCGTACACCGCACCGCTTTGCATACTCTCAATGGTCGTACCGCAAATACACTTTTTTGGCGCTTCAATGGGTACCTTCTGGAGCAAGGATGTACCGGAGGACAGCGCATTCATAGAAAGCGCCACACCGGGAACAATTGCGCCGCCAATAAAGCGGTTTCCCTGGTCTACCACAGTAATGGTGGTAGCCGTGCCCATATCAATGACGATCACAGGCAAAGGATACTCTGCCATAGCCGCCACACTGGCTGCCACGATATCCGCACCCAAGCTGGCAGGGTTTTCAATCATAATATTCAGTCCGGTTTTCAAGCCTGCACCTACCACCAAAGCCTTGCAACCAATGATCTTTTCCACTGCAATTTGGAAAATCTGAGTCAAAGGTGGAACAACAGAACAAATAATAGCACCTTCAAACTCTGTACAATTGATGTTATTGTATTCCAGAATGGTTTTCATTCCGGCAGCGTATTCATCCTCTGTCTTTTTTAAGTCGGTGACCATCCGGAACAAATTGCACACCTGTTCATTATTATCCATACAGCCAATGACCACATTGGAGTTGCCAATATCAATCGTAAGCAGCATATCCATTCTCCTTATTTTTTACCCAAACGGATCAGACGGGTCGCTACCGGTGCCAGCACCAGATTCACGCCCAACTCAATGAGGAAATTCACACCGGTCAATCCGAAAACCATATAGGTTCCCACATCCGCAAAGTTGTAAGCAGCTGCCCATTCGGTGATGGTATCCAGGAAGAACACCTGACAGCCCAACAGGAAAATACCGGTGTTGACCACAGGGCACACAATTGCCGCCACGATCACCGCAAAGAGCTTATTGTACTTTTCCAGCAGCTTGTAGATCAAGCCTGCTGCCAAGCCGCAGAATGTACCTTTGGCAAGGACAACCAGCACCGTTCCTGCCACATCAACAGCTAAAAATGCTGCCGCGTCACCGGAAAGCAATACCGCCACGCCAAAGACGAAGCCTAACCAGGCGCCACCCTTCCAGCCATAGACCGCTGAGCCTACTACGATGGGTACCAGCACCAAAGAAATGGAGAACAGTCCCAATGCCCGCAGACCTACAGCCAAAAGCTGCAGCACTACCACGATTGCCGTGAACAGTGCCAATCCGACCATGTTTCTTGTTTTCGTATTCATTATTTTACCTCCTGCTGCCGCTCCGTCTTTCGGATGCAGCGCATTTTGTACAGGTATGGCAAAGCCACAGCCTGCCGCATAGCATTATACTCTATCTTTTCCGTGGTTGCAAGATAAAATCTGTCTTTTTTCTTGTTGTAACAGTTGCCAATTCGGCAAAAGGTGATATAATGGGTATATTCTATGATTCAAAGGCAGAGAGATTACTATGAACAAAAAAGATAATAAGCAAGAAAACCGAAGGTATATGATGCTGAACCAGCCAGTGGGCTCGGTGATCCTGAAAATGGCGATCCCTACCATTGTTGCTTTTCTCATCAACTCCATCTACTCCCTGGCAGATACATTCTTTGTCAGCGGCTTGGGCACAGAAGCTACCGCTGCTGTCAGCGTAAATGCTTCTCTGGATCAGCTGATTATGATGTGTGGCTCTATGCTGGCGGTGGGTGCCAACAGTTATATTGCCCGGCTTTTGGGTGAAGGAAAAGACAAAAAAGCAAGTCAGGTCCTTTCCACCGCCTTCTTTATTGCCGGCGGCTTGGGTTTATTACTGACTATTTTCGGCAGTATCTTTATGGAGCCTATGGTAAAGCTCCTGGGTGCTACTCCCACATGTCTGAAACACTCCAAAGATTATGCCACCTATGTGCTTTTGGCTGCCCCCTTTATGGCAACCAGCTTCGTTATGAATCAGTGCCTGCGCAGTGAGGGCAGTGCCACCTTCTCTATGATCGGTATGGGTTTTGGCGGTGTGCTGAACTGCTTCCTGGATCCTATTTTTA
Organism: Faecousia sp.; assembly: GCA_045540795.1. GTDB lineage: Bacteria > Bacillota > Clostridia > Oscillospirales > Oscillospiraceae > Faecousia. The sequence continues at coordinate 12,221 of JAZQHW010000037.1, forward strand.
TTTTCGGCTGGGATGCTATCGGTCTGCCTGCGATGGGTGTTGCCGGTGCATCTCTCGCTACTGCCATTTCCAAGCTTATCAGCTTTGCAATTTTGGTATACCCCTATGTTACCCGGAAGAGCCTGCTCCGCCTGTCTGTCCGGAACATCTACCCCTCCTGGGATATCATCAGTAAGATCGTCAGCATCGGTTCCTCTTCTATGTTCCGCAGCGGTCTGGCTGTGGTGGCAGGTATCCTGCTGAACAAGCTGGCAGGCGATATTTCCGACTCTGTTCTGGCAGGCATCGGTGTTTGCACCAAGATCATGATGTTCCCCTTCAGTATCATTCTGGGCTTCGGTACCGGCTTCCAGCCGGTGGCAGGCTTTAACTGGGGCGCAAAACGGTACGACCGAGTGCTGAAAAGCTTCCAGTTTGCTGCAAACACCTCATTCTGGGGTGCTGCGGTTATGGCTGCGCTTCTTGCCATCTTTGCAAATCCGGTAATCACCGTTTTTGCCGGTACTGACCCGGAGATGCAAAGTGTCGGTGCTCTGTGTATCCGGCTGCAATGTCTGGCACTTCCCATTCACGCCTGGGTAGCTACCGTTAATATGTTCTGTGCCGGTTTGGGAAATGCCGGCGGTGCTCTGCTTCTGTCCACTTCCCGTCAGGGCAGCTGCTTCCTTCCCATTCTGTATCCCATGGCGTTGCTGTTCGGTTCCTACGGCATTGCCTCTGTTCAGGCAGTGGCAGATATCCTTTCCATGGTGCTGGCAATTCCCATTTGCCTGCATATGCTGAAAAAAGTGAAAACCGCTTTGGCTCAGTGCCCTCCGGAAACAGTAGCAGTGCCTCAATAACGAAAAAAAGCAGGTGACTACGTGCACGCTAAAGATGAATATATTGCCGTTTTTGATTCCGGCTTAGGCGGTATAAGCGTTCTGAAAGAACTGCGGCAACTGCTCCCAAAAGAAAACTTCCTGTATTTTGGAGATTCCGCCAATGCCCCTTATGGCAGCCGTACCACCCAACAGGTGCAGGAACTGACTATGACAGCCGCAGAACAACTCCTTGCCCGGGGTGTTAAGGCGCTGGTGGTAGCTTGCAATACCGCCACCGCTGCCGCCATCTCTACCCTGCGGGAAACCTATCCCGACACCATCATTGTGGGAATCGAACCGGCATTAAAGCTGGCTGCAGATCACTTCCCCACAGGTCGGGTAGGTGTCCTCGCCACCCCCCTTACCCTCCGGGAAGAAAAATTCGCCTCTCTGGCACAACGCTTCCCCCAAATGCAGGTAACCAGCATCCCTCTGCCCGGTCTTGTGGAAAAGATCGAAACCGGTGCTTCCCGGGAAGAAATTGCCGATTATCTGTATCCTGTTTTACTGCCCTACCGGCAGCAGCTGGATGCCGCAGTATTGGGTTGTACCCATTACCCCCTGGTGCAAACCGTGATCAGCGAGCTTTTAGGTCCCGATACTGTCCTTTTGGATGGGGGACGGGGTACTGCTATGCAAACACTGCGACTTTTGGATAAAGCCGGTCTTTTACGCACCGGCACAGGCTCTGTGCAAATTGAAGCCAGTTCCTTGGACAAAGAATATATCGCCCGTGCAATGGCACTATTGGAGGAAAACGAAACTTGACTTTTGAAAGTATTATCTTTGATGTAGACGGAACCCTTTGGGATTCCCGGTCATTACTGGCGGACGCTTACAAAGCACAGTTGAAAGAGGAAGGTCTGACCCACATTCCGGTGGATGCAGAGATCCTGCGACCACTGTTTGGAAAAACAATGACCGCCCTGGCAGACGGCTTATTCCATCAGGTCAGTGCCCCGGAACGCTACGCACTGATGGACCGGTGCATCCTTCGTATGGATGCCCATATGGAGGAATTTGCCGGACCCCACTTGGGTTATCCTGCCCTGCGCAGCACTTTGGAGCATTTGGCAAAAAAACACCGGTTGTTTATCGTCAGTAACGGGCAAAAAGGTTATCCGCAGATGGCAGCGAAAAAGCTGGGACTGGCGGACCTGATCTCCGGCTACCTGTCCTTTGGCGATACCGGAAAAAGCAAAGGACAAACTATTTTACAGCTGATGGCACAGCACAATATCGAAAGTGCCGTTTATGTAGGCGACACCCAGGGTGACCTGGATGCCTGCCGGGAGGCAAATATCCCCTTCCTTTGGACTGCTTACGGTTTTGGTGCACCGGATAGCTATTGGAAGAAGATCGATACCTTTGCCCAAATATTATATTTGTAATTATGTAAACCAAGCAAGGAGGAAACTATCGTGATCGTTTGTCCCTGGAAAGATATTATGCGTTACGCACCTATGATCCCCGGTCTGGAGGAAGCTGTTAAGCAGATCAACGCCCTTAAAGATCCGGAGCCCGGCACCTACCCCCTGCCCAACGGCAGATTTATGGTGCAGCACGGCACCACGCATCCCTTGGAAAGCGCCAAACTGGAAGCCCATCGCGAGTATCTGGATATCCAATATGTATTCGAAGGTCAGGAGATCTGTGGTTGGGCACCCACCTATGAGGTAACACCCGCCGGCGAGTTTAATACAGAAAAGGACGTTTGCCTGTACACAGGTGACAGCTTGCCCTTCACAGTATCTGCCGGTATGTGCTATGTACTTTATCCGGAGGATGCCCACGCTCCCTGCGCCCATTTAGACGCACCTACAAATTACAAAAAAATGGTGGTGAAAATCAAGCTATGAGCATTCCTATGAACGCAACCTGCGCCGAATGCTTCTTTAACAAGCGGCTCAAGTATGTCAAAACCCTGGGTACCGACCAGCAAGCCACGGAAATTTCCAAATGGATGATGCTCCAGTATGCCCAATCCCCTGCCGATATCGATTCTTCCCTTCTGGGTAGCATTGTGGACGAGGGTATCAAGAAATACTACGGTCTTAACAAAGACCGGTACGAAGAAGAGAAGAAGCTCTCCAACCAGTTTGTTCTGGAACGGATGGATACCATCCGGGCACGAGTCAACGCTGCGAAAGATCCCATCTTCGCAGGTTTGCAGTATGCGATCCTGGGCAACTATCTGGATTTTTCTGCCCTGCAGGACAAAGTAAGCTTTGCCGATCTGGACAAGATGCTGGAGGAAGCACCCAAAATCCAGCTGGATAAGACCTACTATCAGGAATTCTGCAAGGATCTTGCGGAGAAAAAGAAATTTTTGTACATAACCGACAATGCCGGTGAAATCGGCTTTGACCGTATTCTGGGTGAAACCATTCAAGCTGCATATCCCCATCTGGAGATCACCTATCTGGTACGGGGCGGTGTGTATGCCAACGACGCTACCCGGGAAGATGCAGCAGCCGTGGGAATCCCCTTCCCCATTTTGGACAACGGCTCTCCCATTGGCGGCACGGTGATCAGTCATCTGTCCCCGGAAGCCAAGGCGGCACTGGACGCAGCAGATGTGATCATTGCCAAGGGTATGGGCAATACCGAATCTATGTACGGCTGCGGCTATAATGTTTACTACGCATTTTTGGTCAAATGTGCCCGGTTCCAACAGTACTTCCAAAAGGAACTGATGACACCGATGTTTATCCGGGACCCTGAATAACTACCAACAGCGAAACAAAAGCAGGACAAAAGTCCTGCTTTTGTCATTTTCTATAAAAATCCTTTAAAAAACCTTGGCTTTTCTCTTGCTTTTTGTGCGTTTTACCTTTATAATAGATGCGTTAGGCTGAGAGGACTCGAACCGAATCAGCCTCACAGCAATCCTTTTTGCTGCTTTTTCGCTTATCTTCCTTGCCTTGCGTCAGCAAGGCTGCGTCATCTGCGCAAAAAATCAATCAAAAATTCTTTGCTGAGAGGTGCCAGGCAGTTTTCAGCCGTTTGCATTTTCCAAGACGAAGAAAATCACGAAGACAATACTTGCTGTATTATCAAGGGATTTTCTAATGTATTGGGGAATGCAAGCGTCTGAAAACCTGGTTGGGTTCGAGTCCTCTCAGCCTAACTCGAACCGAATCAGTCTAAGAAAGGGGGCGACCTGTATGGGTGAATTGATTGCGGTGCTATCCGGCAAGGGCGGCACAGGCAAAACCTCCGTCTGTGCAGGTGTTGCTTCTGCCCTGGCACAGTCCGGAGAGAAGGTCCTTTGCATCGACTGTGATATCGGTCTGCGGAATTTGGACATCTCTTTGGGCATTTCTGAGATCGGTGCCCTTTCCTTTTTAGATGTTTGTCAGGGCGGGTATTCTTTGGATATGGCAACCAGTCATCCGGTTTATCCCAATCTGTATTTCCTCACTGCTCCGGTTACCTGTGAGGCAGAGGGTGTGGATCCGGAAGCCTTCGGAAGGATGCTCCAAGCTGCCCGGAAAATGTTTTCCTATGTGTTTTTGGATGCCCCGGCAGGCATCGAAGCCGGTTTCCGTCTGGCTGCGCGGTTTGCTGACCGGATCATTCTGGTCACAGGATCGGATCCTGCCGCTATCCGGGATGCTTCCCGTGCCGGTGAGATTTTGGAAACAATGGGCAAAACCAATATCCGTATGGTGGTTAACCGGATCAGCAAAAAAATGGCAAAGGTTATGGATCTGACCGTGGATGATGTAATGGACCGTGCCGGTCTGCCGCTGCTGGGGATCGTCCCGGAAGACCCCTCCGTTGTTCTCGCCGCTGCTTTCCGGCAGCCGTTGCTGGGGTACAGCTCCAAAGGCGCTGCTGCCGCCTGCCGCCGTATCGCCAAACGAATCCAGGGTCTGACGGTTTCCGTCATTGACGCTATCAAATAGAAAAGGAGTGACAGTTGTGAATATTGCATTTTTAGCCCACGATAAGAAAAAAGAACTGATGGTTCAGTTTTGTACTGCGTATAAAAGCATTTTGATCAAGCACAACCTGTTTGCTACTGCCACCACCGGTCGGCTGATCGCAGACAACACCGGCTTGCCTATTACGCTGCTTCTTTCCCACAAGCAAGGCGGTCATCAGCAGATCAATGCCCGGATCGCTTATAACGAGATCGATCTGGTGATCCTGTTCACCGACCCCAACACCACCGACCCCTGGGATGACAGCCAGCTGATCGAAACCATTCGCCACAGTGACAAGCAGAACGTGCCCATTGCCACCAACCTGGCAAGTGCCGAGATCGCAATTATGGGTCTGCAGCGAGGCGATTTGGATTGGCGTGAAATGCTGCATAGCAAGCCCCGATTCTAAACGAGTCTTTTTCTACCGCCCAGCCTTTCGGCGGGCGGTGTTTTATTTTTGAAAGGAATGTGTACTATGGAACGAATTACACCCCGTACCCTTTCGGGTTTTATGGAGCTTCTGCCCAAGAAGCAGCAGAAGCTGGAGCAGATGATGGAGGTCCTTCGGAAAACTTACAGTTCTTACGGCTTTGCACCTCTGGATACACCTGCCATTGAAGACGCAAAAATCCTCCTTGCCAAAGGCGGTGGCGAAACCGAGAAGCAGATCTACCGCTTTCAGAAAGGTGACAGTGACCTTGCTTTGCGGTTTGATCTGACTGTCCCCCTGGCAAAGTATGTAGCATTGCACTATAACGATCTGTCCTTCCCCTTCCGCCGTTATCAGATCAGCAAGGTTTACCGTGGCGAACGGGCACAGCGTGGCCGTTTCCGTGAGTTCTATCAGGCAGATATCGACATTATCGGTGACGGCAAGCTGGATATCCTCAACGAGGCAGAGATCCCGGCAATTATTTATCAGGTATTCCGGGGCTTCGGTTTGGAACGGTTCCAGATCCGGGTGAATAACCGGAAGATCCTCAACGGCTTCTATGCTATGCAGGAGCTGTCCGAAAAGAGTGGCGACATTATGCGCACCGTAGACAAGCTGGATAAGATCGGCAGCAAAAAAGTCCGGGTCATTCTGGTGGATAACTGCGGTCTTACCGAGGCACAGGCTGATGAGATCTTGAAGTTTATTGCCATCACCGGCACCAACGAGCAGGTTCTGTCTTCCCTGGAAGGCTATGCCGGCAAAAACGAGATCTTCGACACCGGTTTGCAGGAACTGAAAGCCGTTACCCAAAACCTGGCAGCCTTTGGTGTTCCGGAAGCCAACTTTGCCGTGGATCTGACCATTGCCAGAGGTCTGGACTACTACACCGGCACCGTATATGAAACTACGCTGCTGGATCATCCGGAGATCGGTTCCGTCTGCTCCGGCGGCAGATACGACGATCTGGCAGGCTACTACACAGAAAAGCAGTTGCCCGGTGTAGGCATTTCCATCGGTCTGACCC
>JAZQHW010000038.1:0-9559 GCA_045540795.1 Faecousia sp.
AAGTACCCGGCAATAAGAAGACCCCGGGCTTTATTTTTGATACGGATGAGCACCTGCGTCCTAATGTTACGATGGATGCCCTGAAAAAGCTTGCTCCTGTCCGTGGTGGAGATAATGTGACTACTGCAGGTAATGCCTCCGGTTTGAACGACGGCGCGTCCTTTATTTTGATGATGACCGCTGAGAAAGCAAAAGAGTTGGGATATGAGCCTTTTGCCCGTTGGGTTACCTGCGGTGAAGCCGGCGTAGATCCCCGATATACCGGTATCGGTGCCGCTTATTCTAACCTGAATGCCATTCGACGTGCGGGATTGCGTGTTTCCGATATGGATGTATTTGAATGCAATGAAGCATTTGCTGCGCAGAATCTGGGTGTGATCCGGGAAATGGAAATTTGCTCCGGTGAATCTGTTGATATGGAGAAATGGAATCCCAACGGTGGCGCCATTGCCTTCGGTCACCCCAACGGTGCCTCCGGTGGGCGCATCGGTATTTTCTGTATGAAGGAACTGGAACGCAGAGGTGGTCGTTACGGAATTTTCTCTTCCTGCTGCGGTGGCGGACAGGGCACAAGCACTATCATCGAGAATCTGAGAAGATAAGGATATAATTCCAGTTTGTTTAAACCCATTACGGAAGCTGAGGTGTAGTCCGTGTCAAAAAGAGTTTTGTTCTTCCGGTTTCAGCACGAAACCAATGTTTTATGTCCGGTTCCTGCGGATATGACCGCCTATAAAAAAGCGGTGTTTATTGTCGGTGAGGATATGATGAAAGTATCCCGTAACGCAAACCTGGATGTTACCGGCGTTTTAAATGTGCTGGAAGCCTGCCCGGATGTTGAGATCGTTCCTGTGGTGAATATGTTTGCAAATCCCTCCGGTCCTGTGACCCGGGATGTGTACGATTTTGTGGAAAAACAGCTTCTCCGGACGATCCGGGGAAAAGGTCCCTTTGACGGTGCAATGATCCTGTTCCACGGCGCTATGGTTGCAGAAGGACATCCGGATGCAGAAGGAGACCTGCTGGAAATGCTGCGTAACAACTTAGGATGGGAGATCCCTATTGTGTCCTCTTTGGATCTCCATGCCAATGTTACGGAAAAAATGGTGCGGTGTGCCACTGCTCTTGTTCCCTTTGACCATTATCCCCATACGGATACCTATGATACTGCCAGGGCTGCCGCGGAGATCTTTGCAGATGCCCTTTACGGAAAGCGGCATCCTGTAATGGCATACCGCAAAATCCCTCATTTGATGCCGCTGTACCCTACAGAACGGCAGGAGATCCGTCCCGTATATGCGCTTGCTCACCGGCTGAAGGCACAGCCCGGTGTCCTGTCTGCCCGATTTACCCACGGCTTTTTTGCGGCGGACATAGAAGAGCTTGGAATGGCGGTACTAACCGTCACGGACGGTGATAAAGATCTTGCAGAGAAAATAGCGGATGTCCTGGCTGCGGAAATTGAAAACCGGAAAGATACTCTTTATGAAGAATATCTGACATTGGATCAAGCGCTGGATATGGCTATGGAACCGGGGGATGGACCGGTTGTGATCGCAGATACCTCCGATAATCCAGGGGGTGGCGGTATTGGAAATACCACCCACATTCTCCGCCGTATTCTGGAACGCAAAATGACAGGGTGTGCGCTGGCGGTGATCGTTGATCCCCAAAGTGTTGCTGTCTGTGAAAAAGCCGGTGTGGGTGCTACTGTGGAATTAAACCTGGGCGGCTGGAGTGACCCTGTGTATTCCGGTGGTCCTGTGGAAGTGAAGGCTTATGTTAAAATGCTTACCGACGGAACCTACATCAACAAAGGGGAAATGGCGCAGGGTGGAAAAATGAATATGGGAAAAACCGCGGTACTGGACATACAAGGCAACAAAGTGATCGTCACATCCTATTCCTGGCAGCCCTACGATCTTGAAGTGTTTCCCAGCCACGGAATTACCCCTGTGGATATGCGCCTTTTGGTGGTCAAATCCTCCATTCATTATCGTGCTACCTTTGGTGCGGTTGCCCGGGCAATGCTGCCTGTGCCAATGCCGGGATATATTGATCCCCGACCTGAAAAATTCCCTTTCCGTACCTGGAAAGGACAATAATTGAAAGGATCTTTTGTTATGAGTAATTTAAGCGGAAAATATGCTATCATTACCGGTGGCGGTCAGGGACTGGGCGCTGCTATGGTTAAGCGCTTTATTGCGGAAGAAGCTGCCGGTGTGGCGATTCTGGACTATAATTTGGAGAAGGCACAGGCTGTAGCCAGTGAGATTGGCGGCAATGTTATTGCCATTGCTTGTGATGTTTCCAAAGAGGATCAGGTAAAGAGCGCCATTGACCAGGTGCTGGCCGCCTTTGGCAGGATCGATATTCTTGTGAATAATGCCGGTATCATCCGGGATGCAATGTTCCATAAAATGACCGACGATCAATGGAACCAGGTGGTCAATGTGAATCTTAACGGTCTTTATTACTGTTGTAAATATGTAGTACCGCTTATGCGTGCACAGTGCTACGGCAAAATTGTAAATATTTCTTCCACTTCTGCCAACGGTAACGCAGGTCAGTGCAATTACTCTGCCACCAAGGCTGCGGTGGAAGGCTTTACCAAGACCCTGGCAAAGGAATCTGCCAGAAAGAATATCACCGTTAATGCCATTGCACCTGCCCATATCGATACCGAAATGCAGCGCAGTGTTCCTGCTGACATTCTGGAGCGTAGTATCAAGTCCAATCCCTCTCAGCGTTTTGGTACACCGGATGAGTTGGCTGCAGTTGCTTTCTTCCTTGCCAGCGACGATTCCAGCTTTGTCAACGGAGCTGTGATTCCTGTTTGCGGCGGACTGCGGACCTAAATATCATCCCCATAATAAAAAACCCGCCTGTGCATTGTGACTGCACAGGCGGGGCTTTTACTTTTCCAGCATATAGTTCAGTGCCGGTTGGATATATTGATCCCAGTATTTCCAGGTGTGTGTACCGCTGGATTCTTCATAACGATGGGGAATCTGTAAGGTGTTCAGCATTTCGTGATATTTGCGGTTTACTGTGATCAAAGTATCTTCCGTACCGCACCACAGATAAAGCTTGGGGAAGGGTCGGCAGGCATCGTGATTTTCTTTTGCCAAAGCAAAAATGTCGTGCTTGCTGCCTTTCAAGGCTGCGGCATCGGGAAGGTCAAAGCCGAAAATGCCCTGCCATTCGTTCAGATTGTAGGGACGTCCATCCCGGGTAATATCCAGGGCACCGGACAGAGATGCACAGGCAAAATAGTTTTCAGGGCAGGTCAGCGCGGCTTTTAATGCACCGTAGCCGCCCATAGAAAAACCGGCGATGAAATTATCTTCCTGCTTGGAAGACATACCACTAAAATAGCTGCGACAGACAGCGGGAAGCTCCTGGGTAATAAAAGTAAGATAGTTCTGACCGTAGGCAGTATCTGTATACCAGCTGATACCCACTTCCGGCATTACCACGGCTATGCCGTGTTCTGCAGCATATCGCTCAATGTTGGTTTTTCGGATCCAATCGGTGTGGTTTGCGCCGTGACCGTGAAGCAGATAGAGTGTTTTAAAGGACGCGACCTCCGGCGCACCGCACAGGGGGTCGGTCTTGGGGCGTTCCGGCAGCAGAATACTAACTGCTACATTCATTTTTAAGGCTTTGGATTTGTATGTGAGTTCCAAATATGCCATAGTGGGTCCTCCAGGGAAGAAAATTAATTTTTTGACAAAGCATAGGCTTTTTTATCTTTGTTTACCATATTGATCGCGATCTGGAATATGACAGCAATAATGGGCATCAATATCATAAAAGCAATAAATGCAGGCTTATAAGAACCAAAGGTATCATAGCAGAGGTTGACTATGGGTGTGCCCAGAGCATAACCGGTATAGTTCATCGCTGTTGCAATTCCGATCACACGATTGTAAGAATTTGTGCCGAAAATGTCATTGACAACCAGGGGAATGACCAGGGTCTCCAGGGGCAGTGCAAGAGCATACAACAGAGCAAAAACAAAGGCAAGGGCTTTTCCGGTGACGGAAGTACTGACAAATAACAGCGCACCAAAAGCTACCACAGTTGCACTTTGACACATAAGGAGAATAAAGCGCAGACCTTTTTTGTCATAAATAAAACCAACCAGAATTTTGGATGCGGTGAGTGTAAGGGAATAAATGCTGGATACGGTTGCTAAATAACCGGCATCAATACCGACATCCTTCAAATGTGCCGCATAAACGCCGCCGATTCCCTGAAGGATAAAGCCGGTCAACAGGGTTGCAATGGCAACGATATAGAAATAGGGACGTTTTTTCACCACGTCAAAGGGCAGACCTTCCCAGGTTTTGCCACGGCTGGTTTTGCTTTTGATTTGCACAGGGGTGATAGGCTGATCTTCCGGACGCTCCCGTAAAAGCGTAATAACCACAATGCCTGTGACAACGGTAATACCTACGATCAAAAGATAAGCGCTGCGATAACCAAAGGGGTTACCTTCCTGATAAATCATAGGTGTCAGGATTTGCGCTGCCAGGGCACCGCCGATACCGTTGGCGGCAAAAACAATACCGGTATATTTGCCGATGTCTGCATTAAACCAACGGCGGATCAGACTGCCGGTCATAGTGGTGGTAGTAAAGGAAACACCGAGACCTAAAAGCACACCGCCAATATAAAACACAAGGATAGTCTCTGCAAAGGCATAAGTAAGCAGAGAGGCGATCAGGCAGATAAAGCCCATGGCGCACATTTTTCGGTATCCGAATTTATATACCAGCGTTCCGAAAAACAGGTTGATTACAGCGGTGGAAACATACCGGAATGTGTCATTAACGGAAAACAGGCTGCGGGGAATGCCGAATGCCTCTGTGATGGCAGTTAAGTACAAGCCTTTGTTACTGCTGCAGAATCCAAGGCAAATGAAATTCATCAAAAAGCAAATACCCAGAATGATCCACTTATATTCAAATTTTCTTTTTTGTGTTGTCATAGTAGCACCTCTTTATGAAAATCCATAATAGGTTATACCACTATAAGGGAGAATTGGCAATTTGCAAAATCTTTACGCTTGCATAAATTTGAGATTATGCAAAGGGTCAATTGCCTAGGTAATAGCTTTCAATAAAATTCTTAAATAGCTGCTCGTCCGGGGAAAGTGTTTGGTTCTTTCGCCAATATAAGCGGGAGATCCAGGAGCGGTGAGTATTGCTGATGGGGATAAAACGCAGACCCGGTACAGGTGCATATACAGTATGCTGGGAAGTGAAGCTGATCCCCAGCCTTTTGGATGCCAAGTCTTTGGATGAGGCGTAAGAATAGGCGTTTCCTGCGGAGAAGGGGATTTGACATTCCTCAAATAAGCTGATCAAATGGTCATAGAGAGGAAAGTCTTGCATAGGCAGGAACAGCTTTTCTTTTGTTAGTTTTTTTAAATCAACAGATGTTTCTTTTGCCAATGGATGATTCTCGTGTACAATGACCATAGGGTGATCTTCAAACAGTTCGGTGCTGTTCAGCTTTTCTTTTAAATAAAGGGGAATATCATCTTCGGTGGCTAACAGAAAACTGTGTTGTGCGGAAAAACCACTGCTTGCCAATTCTACACGGTTAATGCTGGTACACTGAAGGGTGTAGTTGGGAAATTTCTCAGAGAAAGCGCTGATCATATCGACCCATTGTGTGGAGGCAACGCAGGCAAGAGAAATGTGCTTTCGCTCTTGTATAATACTTTGCCGCAGCTCAAGCTTAGTGTTGTGGATATTGGAAAAAATCTGGTTGACGCAGCGCAGAAAAATCTGACCTTGCTGATTTAACGTGATCTTGTTGTTGGATCTGTCAAAGAGTTTAACACCCAGTTCTTTTTCTAATCGGGCGATGGATGTACTCAAAGCCGGTGCGGTAATAAAGAGTTCTTGTGCCGCATCGGAGATCTTGCCCAATTCGGCTACTGTTTTAAAATATTTAAGCTGAATCAGTTCCATATACAGGCTCCTGTTTTTAGTGCGAATTTCATTGCTTAAGTACGGTAATTGTATCTACGATCACAGCACAGGGGTTCGTGATTTGACCTTCAAATTCCATAGGCTTTCTGATGCCAATGCATAAGAACATAATGTGATCACCAACGGAAAGGGAAGGGGGCGCTTCCGGGGTAAAACCGTCCATTTCATACCGGTAGTTTCCCCAAAGGATCTTACCTTTCATTGCACGGTCGTGGTCATAATCATAACCGTCTTCACCGGTATATACCTCATCGGCAGTATCGGTGCAGAAGAACCAACCGGTATCGCTGATATCGAAGGTGGAAAGCCAGCCTTCCATAATAAATGCCTGATTAGCCAATTCATCGATATGGGAGAGTACATAGCTTACAGGATACACAGGGGTTTCCGGAACGATCGTATCATAAAACTCCTGGATCGTCAGCTTTTTGGAAGTATCAGTATTTGCATACAGATCTTTTACATCTGCAATGGGAACAGCAATGTTGATATTTTGCCCGTTGATATAGGCACCGGATGTGATTCCCAGGACATTGCCGGTATCATTGAATAACGCACCACCACTGCTCCCGTGAGAAATCGAGGCAGTAAACTGCAGTACTTTTGTGTTATTCCGATCAATATATCCGCTGAACACACCGGCGGATACAGAGTTAAGGAAACCTAAAGGACTGCCGATTGCCACAACTTTTTCGCCCTTCTGCAGGGAAGTACTGTCACCGGCTTGCAGCACTGCTAAACTGTGTGCTTTTTTAGTTGCCAAAATCGCAATGTCTTTATCCGGGTCGGTGGCAATCACGTAGTCCAGGTCAAATACTTCCTGGGTTTCTGTGGAAGCTTCAATGGCAGATGCGCCTATTTCGATCACGTGGTAGTTGGTTACGATCAAAGTATCTTCAAAGAACGCAAAGCCGCTTCCTGTACCGATGGCGTTGCCGTTTTTATCATAACAAGTGAGTTTTACTACAGACTGGGAAGCTTTTGAAATAGCTTCCGGATCATCGGAAAAGGGAAGTGCCGGAATTGTTGTAGCAGGGACTGTAGTTGTTAATGGCGTGGGATCGTTATCCGGTGTATTACCGCTTAATATAATGAAAAGAATTGCGGCAAGGAGCACGATAGCAGCCAGTGAAACCACCAACACAGATTGGATCCGTTTCTTGCGTTTTTCAACCAGTCCGGTTACCTCCAGAGATTCTTCATCCACCAAAGGCATACCGCAATCCGGACAGAATTTGGAGTATTCTTTTAGTTCTGCTTTGCAATGCGGACACATCATAGGAACACCTTCCAACGTAGTTTTAGACATTCTATCACAGTATCCAACAAAATACTAGTATAAATAATACAGGATGATTTGTTAAATGGTTTGATTGTTCTTTGTGAATTCAATAAGATTCTTCATATCACCCGATACATAACTGTTTTGTTTCCACACAAGACTGACCATAGTAGTCATAGGCGGATCTAAGGGGATGCCAACAAGGTCAGGCGTTGTTTTTGTCAGAAATTCAAACATAAACCCCACTGCCATATTATTGGCGATCATATTCTGTACAATGGGAAGCTGAGCAGTGTCCAATAATACATTGGGTGTAATGGACAGCTTGGAAAAATTGTTCATAATGCGTTCTGTTTGAAAGAAACTGTTCTTAAATAGAACCAGGGGTTCACCTTGCAGATCCTGCAAACGAATAGAGCTGTTTGCAGCTAAATGATGCTCTTTGTGGACGCAGCATACATTTTGAAGCTCTGTCAATGGCTGTGCACATAGGTCGCTGCCAAAAGAATGTGTGTGTGGAAGAAACGCCATATCAATTTGGTTTTCAGCAAGCAACCGCTTCAGTCCGCTGGTGTCATCTTCAAATATTCGCACTTTGAGTTGCGGGTGTTTCATAAAGTGCTCCCTATACAGAACCGGTAGAACCAGCGTACCGATCATAGGTGGAACACCCAGCCGTAAAACTTTGTTATTGCTGCCCAGTTCCCGCATAGTCCGCACCGTATCGTCAGCTTGAAGCAGGAGTTTCTCTGCCAGCTCAAACAGAATTCTACCTTCTTCTGTCAGCTGAAGCCTTTTTCGGTGCCTGGTAAATAATTCTACATTGAATTCTTTTTCCAGATTTGCAATGGCGTTGGATACTGACGGCTGGGAGATGTTCAAAACTTCAGCGGCTCTGCTGACACCATCATATTTGCAGACTGCTTGAAAGTAACGTAGTTGATCTAGAGTCATTGTATTCTCCTTGATATAGAAATTATCTATCAAATTAAAAGATAATAATATTTTACAAATATATTATGGGACTTTATAATAAAAAAAGCAACTATTATTTTAGGAGGTATTCATATGAAAACGTATAAAGTAGCGGTTATTGGCGGCGATGGCATTGGTCCTGAGGTAATTGCTGAAGGCGTTAAGGTGCTGAATGCTGTAGCTGAACTTGATGGAAGCTTTGCATTTGATTTTACCCATTATCCCTGGGGCTGTGAGTACTACCTGGAAAACGGCAGAATGATGGCGGAGGATGGAATGGAGCAGCTGGCAAAAGCTGACGCAATTTTCCTCGGTGCGGTGGGAGCTCCCGGTGTCCCGGACCATATTTCTTTGTGGGACTTGCTGCTTACGATCCGCAAGGGCTTTGATCAGTATGTAAACCTGCGTCCTGTAAAACTGCTGAAGGGTGCACCGTGTCCACTGAAGGATGCCGCAACGGAAGACATTGATATGCTATTTATCCGTGAGAACAGTGAGGGCGAGTATGCCGGCAGTGGAAGCTGGCTTTATAAAGGAAAACCCAATGAGGTGGTTATCCAGGACGGTGTATTTTCCCGCTTTGGCTGCGAACGGATTATCCGTTATGCTTTCGAGGTGGCACGGGAGCAGAAAAGAAGTCTGACAAGCATCAGTAAGGGTAATGCGCTGAACTATTCTATGGTATTCTGGGATCAGATCTTTGCAGAAGTTGCAAAGGAATATCCGGATGTACAGACACATACCTACCTGGTAGACGCCGCAAGTATGTTTATGGTGAAAGATCCCAAGCGCTTTGAAGTGGTTGTTACATCCAACCTCTTTGGTGATATTCTTACCGATTTGGGAGCGGCAATATCCGGCGGTATGGGTTTGGCTGCCGGTGCAAATTTAAACCCCGAAAGAAAGTATCCGTCTATGTTTGAGCCGATCCACGGTTCTGCACCGGATATCGTTGGTCAGCAGAAATCCAACCCCCTGGCAACCGTATGGTCCGCAAGTCAAATGCTGGAATTCTTTGGATATAAGAAGTGGGCAGACCGGCTTATTGAGATTATTGAAGAGGTTCTTACTGAAAATAAAGTTCTTACTCCCGACCTTGGCGGTACAGCAAAAACAAGCCAGGTGGGCGATGAAGTGATCAGAAAGCTGAAAGAGAGATAAAGATCAGAATTCTGGTTGCGTGACGAAAAGCAGATATCCCGGCTGGGATATCTGCTCAGAGTGTCAAAAAAGCCGCAAACCGTCAAACGCAAGTTTAACGATTTACAGCTTTTCTATATCTTGAGTTATATAA
>JAZQHW010000039.1:0-5858 GCA_045540795.1 Faecousia sp.
TGGCTTGGTGTGCGTGGGCGGAGCAGGGGGGGGAAAGCGGCCAGGCGGAGGGGCCACAGGGAGAG
Organism: Faecousia sp.; assembly: GCA_045540795.1. Taxonomy (GTDB): domain Bacteria; phylum Bacillota; class Clostridia; order Oscillospirales; family Oscillospiraceae; genus Faecousia. Next base: position 66 of record JAZQHW010000039.1, read on the forward strand.
ATGTGATGCCGATAGAAACGAATCAAAAAGAGGAGCGTTTTTTTCATAAAGACGGCTCCAAAATGCCGGCTTTTTCCGCCAGGGACAGATATGCCCGGGTCAGCTGCTCAAAGCTTGCGGTGACGCAGCGGCTTCTGGCAACCACCACAATGACCCATCCGGGAGCAAACCTGGCTTCGTTCAGCCGGTAGACCTCCCGCAGGCGGCGGCGGACACGGTTACGCACAACGGCGCCACCCAGCTTCTTGCTTACCGTCACACCCACCCGATTGGTGGCAGAGCGATTCTTCCGGGCATAGAGCACCAGAAAGGAATTGCCGTGACCGGAGGAAGCATACAACCGCCGGAAAATATGATTCAGTTTCAACGCACAGGAAAATTTCATAATTGTTCTCCCAGATATCCACATAAAAAGGGGGCGGGGGCGAATCATCATTCGCCCCCGCATGGACTCCCGTTTCGCTATGAGCGATGATCCACTCTGTGGTTGCCCACGGCAATCTCAGCACTTACGCAGACAGAACCTTGCGGCCCTTGGCACGGCGGCGGGCGAGAACCTTGCGGCCGTTGGAAGTAGCCATTCTCTTACGGAAACCGTGCACCTTGGATCTGTGACGGCGGTTGGGCTGGTAGGTACGCTTCATTGGTGTACACCTCCTGTCAATTCACATATGCTCGACAGCCGAATTCGGCAGCAGCAAAACATAGTAACCGACTATATACAGTCGTGCCGTAACATTATAGCGCAAATTATTCCTCAGGTCAACAATTATTTTTCCATTTCCGTTGAGAATTCCCGCTTTTCGTGGTATGATGGTCAAAAGGACGGGATGTTTTATGAGTTATGTAAACTGCAAATTGTGTCCCAGAGGGTGTGGCGTGGACCGGACCCGGGGGCAGCGCGGCTTTTGCGGCGGTACAGATCGGGCGGTGGTTGCCAAAAAGATGCTCCATTACTGGGAGGAGCCGGTGCTTGCCGGAAGTGGCGGCAGCGGTGCTATCTTCTTTGGGGGCTGCACATTGGGCTGCAGCTACTGTCAAAACCGTGCCATCAGCCGGGCACCGGTGGGAGAAGCGGTGGACGGCGTCCGGCTGCGGCAGATGATGGAAGAACTCATTGCCCAGGGGGCAGAGAATATTGATCTGGTGACCCCTACCCATTATCTGCCTACGGTGCTTTCTGCGCTGGAGAAGCCGTTGTCTGTACCGGTGGTGTATAACTGCGGCGGTTATGAGCGGGTACAGACTCTGGAGCAGCTTCGGGGGAAGGTGGATATTTTTCTGCCGGATATGAAATATGCGGACAATACCCTTGCCGGGGCATTGTCCGGTGTAACGGATTATTTTGAAGTTGCCGCCGCTGCCATTTGCAAGATGGTGGAGCTGGCAGGACCTGTTTGCCGGGAAGGGGAACGGGTGAAGTCCGGTGTGATCCTGCGGCATTTGATTTTGCCGGGGCAGGTGGAAAATTCCTTGAAGGTGCTGGACTGGATCGGAGAAACCTTTGCGCCTGGGGAGGTTTTGGTGAGTCTGATGCGGCAATATACCCCTATGCCCGGTATGAAGCCGCCCCTGGACAGGGCGGTTACAGAGGAGGAATATCAAGCGGTTCTCAGCTGGATGTATTTGAATCGGCTGGAGGGGCTGGTGCAGGAGGCAGATGCCACCGGCAGCCGGTATATACCGGATTTTTAACATATTTTACGGACGGGCTTCATAGGATCTAACAAGAATGCAAGGAGGGATCGTTATGAAGCGAGTGGGTTGCCTGATCCTGGCGCTGGGGTTGCTGCTGGGGACGGTATTTATGAATGTGGCGGCAGTGGATCTGCAGGTGGAGGCAAAAAGCGCCCTTTTGATGGATGTGGCAACAGGAAAGGTGCTGTTTGAGCAGGATGCTCATACACCGCTGCCTCCTGCCAGCGTCACCAAGGTAATGACAATGCTTTTGGTGATGGAAGCGCTGGATCAGGGTAAGCTCCAATGGGAGGATACGGTAACGGCTTCCGATACGGCAGCTGCCAAGGGCGGCAGTCAGATCTATCTCAAGGCTGGAGAAACTATGACGGTGGCGGATATGCTGAAATCCGTGGCGGTGAGCTCGGCAAATGACTGTGCCTGCGCACTGGCGGAGCATATTGCCGGCAGTGAGGCTGCTTTTGTGGAGCAGATGAACCGTCGTGCCGGGGAGTTGGGTATGAAGAATACCAAATTCGTCAACTGCACCGGACTGGATGATGACCCGGCAGCCAAGGAGCATATGACCTCTGCTTACGATATTGCCCTGATGTCCCGGGAGCTTTTGAAATATCATCCTCAAATTAAAAAATACACCACCATATGGATGGATACGGTACGGGGTGGCAGCTTCGGTCTGTCCAACACCAATAAACTGGTACGGTTTTATAACGGCGCTACCGGTTTGAAAACCGGATTTACCTCCGGGGCAGGATACTGTCTGTCCGCATCGGCGGAACGGGAGGGACTGGAGCTGATCGCCGTGGTGATGGGCTGTGAAAGCTCTGCCAAGCGCTTTGCTGCCTGTAAAAGTATGCTGGATCACGGCTTTGCCAATTATGCGCTGATCCAGCCGGAAGCACCGGAGGCGGCATTTGTGCCGGTGAAGCTGGGGCAAAAAGAGCAGGTGCGGGCGATCCCTTCCCAGCCGGAGCCGCTGCTCGTCGATAAGGGGCAGCGCAATGCCATCACCACCCAGGTGGAGCTGGAGGAGGAAGTGGCTGCGCCGGTGCGCAGCGGTCAGCGGTTAGGCACTATGACCATCTGTGCCGGGGAACAGATCCTTGCCCAGATCCCTATGGTGGCAGAAGAACCGGTGGAACGGCTCACCTTTGGGGATCTGTTTGGGATCTTGATAAAAGCCCTTACCGGCGCTGCCTGAAAATAAAAAATCGCCCGAAGGATGAAACCTTCGGGCGATGGCTTTTAATTACTCAGCAACGTAGGGCAGCAGAGCGATCTGACGGGCACGCTTGATAGCGGTGGTCAGTGCGCGCTGGTGAGCTGCGCAGGTGCCGGTGGTACGGCGGGGCAGGATCTTGCCGCGCTCGGACAGGTAACGGCGGATCTTAGCCGTATCCTTGTAATCAATGCTGGTCATCTTGTCAACGCAGAAAGCACATACCTTCTTACGCTTACGGGGACGAACACGCTGTTCGGTAGCCATGGATATTACCTCCTTTTAGCAATTGTAGAAAAGTTCAATTAAAAGGGCAGCTGGGCATCGTTGTCATCCAGCATCGTGAAATCAGATGCAGGAGCAGAGGGAGCGCTATAGCCGCCGAAAGGATCGGCTGCGGGTGCCGGTGCGCCATAGGTATTGCCGCCGAAGGCATTACCGGTGTCACCGTCGCGCTTGCTGTCGCCGAAGTAAACGTTGTCTGCAACGACTTCAGCGGTACGACGCTTGTTGCCGTCTTTGTCGGTCCAGTTACGGATCTGGAGCCGACCCGATACCACTGCCATACGGCCCTTGGCGAAGTACTTGGAGACAAACTCTCCGGTCTGCCGCCAGGCGACGCAGTCAATGAAATCGGTTTCCTTTTCGCCGCTTTCCCGGTTGCCGAAATCACGGTCAACTGCCAGCGAGAAGCTGGTTACGGCGACGCCGCTGCCGGTACGGCGCAGCTCAGGATCACGGGTCAGACGACCCATAATGATGATGTGGTTGAGCATGGTGTTTCCTCCTTACTCTTCCACTGCAGTGGTCAGGCAGCGCAGGACGCCTTCGGTGATCTTCATAACACGCTCCAGCTCCGCAGGGAACTCGGGCTTGCTTTCGAAGGTCATCAGAACGTAGTTACCCTCGTTCAGATCGTTGATGGGGTATGCCAGACGGCGCTTGCCCCAGTCATCAATGTTGGACAGAGTACCCTCCGCTTCCACCATTGCCTTGAACTTCTCCACAAGTGCGGCGATGCCCTCTTCGCCCTGAGCAGGGTCGATGATGTAGAGCACCTCGTACTTACCGGTGATCTTAGCCATGTTGTTTGCACCTCCTTTTGGACTTTAGGCCCCCAATTCCATCGGGAGCAAGGATATGTCTGCACACGCAGACTAGTGTATTATATAGGTGTTTTCTTGGATTGTCAAGGGAATTTCCGGAAAATATCGGGATTTTCTCCAATAAAATTTATAAAGTTGTGCCGAACGTAGCCGTTCGGCACAATATATAGTTAGCTGAGTTTTTCCAATGCCAGAGGGAAGAAAGGTGCCAGCAGCTGCATAACATCCAGGGAACTGCCGGAGAAGCTTTCTAAGGTCAATGTGTTGCCCTCTACCTTGTAGGCGGTGCTGCTGTCGCTGTAGAGTCCAACGCCCTTAATGATAGATAAGTACAGCTTGTTGTTCTCTGTCCGGAAGCTGCCCTGGATAGTGGCTGCCTTAGTCTCTCCGGAGAAGAGTGTCTTGATTGCGGTGAGCAGGGTGTCAACATCCAGTCCCTGCTCCTGTAGCTTCTGCTGGATCTCTTGGGGGATGGACAGGTCCTGGATACCGGCTTTCAGCTTGGTCAGTAATTCTGTCAGAGATTCCAGGTCCATTGACAAGGCATAAGTACCGTCGTTGCGGAAGGTTATGGTTACGGTGATCTCGGTAGAAGAAAGGTCCAGCTGGGAGATCAGCGCTTTCAAAGAATCCTCCTTCAGCTGATCCTGCAGCAGAACCGCAAAGGACAGCTTTCCCTGCCAGGAGCCCTCCAGCTCGGTTTCCACCGTCTTGGAGCAGCCGGCAAACATAGTTACCAGCAATAGAACTGCCAGCAGGCAAGCAATGTATTTTTTCATAATGATATCTCCTTTCGTAGTAGGATAGGGTTCGCGTCCTCTCACCCTACGGGCTATTATACAGTCTCGGAGTAATTCTGTCAAATGAGCACTGTCACAAATTCTGCCCCGGGGAATATCTTGGAATGAGCGGCTCAGCCGCTGATAATGAAATCGGAGGTATTCTTATGTGTAACTATGGTATGGGTAATAACTGCTGCTGGTGGATCATCATCCTGTTGATCCTGTTCTGTGGCTGCGGCAACAACGGTTTGCTGGGCTCCAATAACGGCAACGGCTGCGGCTGTGGCTGCGACAATAACTGCTGCTGCTAAACAAAAAGAGGGCGGGAGGCAATGCCTCCCGCTCAGAGTGTCAAAAAAGCCGCAAACCGTCAAACGCAAGGAAAGCGTTTGTGGCATTCCTATATTTTGAGGTACATAAATATACAGAACTATATTCTACTACAGAATTAAAAAAGCTTGCTGTCGCAAGGCATTTGACTTACTTCACAAAACGAAGGACTAACGTACCAATGTACGCCTACGCCTTCGTTTTGTTTGTCTTTGTGGCTCCTTTGACCTCTGCAGTCTGTCAAAAAATAATTTTTTGACAGACTGAGCGGGAGGCAATGCCTCCCGCTTCGTCATTATTTGTTATTCTCCGGATGGAGCTTTTTCTGCAGCCAGTCCTTGCCGTCTACAAAACGGGCAACGATGAAGCTGACCACATAGTCGCCGGCAGCGTTGACCATAGTAGCGGGGGGATCCACCAGATTACCCAAAGCAATGGCAATGGGATAAGCGATCGCCATTTGATCCGGGAAGAACACGGTGCAAAGCACCAGCTCGCCGGTACCGCCGCCGCCGGGAATACCGGACATAGCCACGGAGGAGAAGACAGCCACGATAATGGCAAGGATCGCCTCACCGGTGCCGAAGTCCTTACCGAAGATACCGAAGAGGAAGGCGACCTTGACAATGGCAGCCATAGCAGAGCCGTCCATATGCAT
>JAZQHW010000040.1:0-2341 GCA_045540795.1 Faecousia sp.
AGCGAGTGGGCACGAGCCTGCACGCTGCCAGTGGCAGATGGAGTGCAGGCACAGTGGGTGCCGCGATCGGTGAACGAGGAAGGTGCGCCGTCACCGACGAGGGCACCGAGCATCGCAAACGGGCAGGTCGGTGAGCGACGCGGCGTTCGCGCCAAGGAGAGCACCGGGCACCGCAACAGGAGGGGAGCGGGGAAGGGCGAGCAAAACAACGCTCAAGACACAACTCCGTCCCCTGTGTTATGTGCTAGGTGCTAGGTGGGGTGACAGGAGAACCGTCCCCCTGTCCCCCTCTCTTATTCCCGATCAATGTCCAAGATCTGAAAAACACTTGGATCACCCCACACAGAACTATCGATAATGTCTTTATAAAACTCTACCGATTTTAGAACGTGATCTTCCTTGGTTAGTGGATCGTAGGTAAACACCGCAACAACATATCCTTCCTGCACCGGATATACAGCAATTCTTGCGCAAGAAACCGTTCCGTACATAACATTGGGTGATAATGCTTGAACTTCGTGGAAACTTGTTGTGTTTTTTAAAATCTCCTCAAGTTCAGCTTGCGTATAAAAAAAGTCTTGGAATTGATAAAGGCTACCGCACATATCATTCTCGTCAATGCGGATATAAGCGAATTTTTGATTATCCAGCTTCAAAATTACATAAGAGCCGGTTTCTGTCTTCCGTAGACATTCTATTTTAACAATTTTTCGCAAATTATCAATATGCAAACCGCCTACACCGACTTGATATTGAATCTGTTTACAAATACTCTCTGGATAGACTTTTGTAATTAATTCATTTCTGCTCGTTGTGTTATTGTAGGGGGCATTACCGCACCCACATAACATAGTGGTAATGATGAGTATCAAAAAATAGAATTTTTTCATATTACTTACCCACTGCAATGTATCTGGTCCCAGCATCATAATACCCATCCCCTGGTGTTTCCCTATCCCACACAACAGCGGCACCATTTATGGCATTCCATCGTGATTCGCGCCATCCCTGCTTATCTGCCCAGGTTCCGTCGCTAAGCTGTAGTGCAAAATGATAATCTGCATATCCTACGCCACGTATGGTTGTTGTACCAACATTCATTGCAACAATATATTCACCGTCACGTCTTTCACTGGGATCATCAACTGGTCGCGCAGGCTTGCCCAAAGCCGCCATATCCCGCAGCACAAGATATTGTAATTCATCAGGGGTAGGAATTGGACTATTACCGTATAAATAAGTTATTTCGTCACCTGGAAGTGGCTCTGAATATCCACCAGGATTCTTATTTCCTTCAATCCCAACTGAATACCCATAACAATTCTGGTTGACATTGTTACTTGGTATGTAATCAGGAGGAGCACCTGCCGGTGCTGTTGCAGGACTCGTATTTGTGTTGCTACAACCGAATAAAACGCCTGCAACTAAAACAATAACAACAATTTCCCATAATTTTCCGGAGGAATCTTGCCTATTAACAGGATTATTCCCACAATATGCAAACATATTGTTCCCGAGTACACCCTGTCCTGTGGAAACCAATCCATCGGCATTAATAAATCTACCGATCTCCGGATCATAATATCTGCTCTGCAAATAATACAGCCCTGTCTCCCAATCGTAGACATATCCTCTATATCTCAGGGGATTGTGCATACCCAAATTGGCAGCCATTGAGCCGGAAATGGTCAGGATATTGCCCCAGGCATCGTAGGTATATTCCACCACCGGGTTTCCGGCAATGTCCAGAATCGCTGTTACATCCCCTTGCAGGTTGGTGGCGTACAGGTAGTTGACACCGGAATAGACCATCGCGAAGGGCACGCCCTCCGGGGAGTAGGAGAAGTACAAATTCTTCCCGGCTACAGACATATGGATCAGCTGACCGCCGCTGTAGACATACTTGTAGGTGTCGGTGCCGTTGGTCCGCTGGGTCCGCAAGCCGTTGGCATCATAGGTAAACTGCCAGTCGGTTGCCTTCAGGCACATCCGTGCCACCCTGGAAACAAGGGTAGTGCCGTTGACATCCTTCAGCACACACCGGTACAGATAGCCGAAGCGATATTCCGCACCGGTGACCGACAGGGCGTTGGTAGTGTTGCCTGGAGATGTAGAGTTAAACCAGTTCTTACCGCCGTTTGTGCTTACCTGCCACTGATAGGTCAGTCCACTGCCGGTGGCATTCAGGTAGATCGATTTGCTTTGCCCGGCAACGATATAGATATCCTTCGGCTGATCTGTGATCTTGATCTCCGACAGGTACATCCGTACCACACCACTGTAGCCGACCCGGTTACTGCTATCGGTGAGCTTACACCGGTACCGGTAGCTCAGTCGTGTC
>JAZQHW010000041.1:0-3015 GCA_045540795.1 Faecousia sp.
CAGAACACAAATGACTGAAAGGGTGAAATACTTTGAAACAGCTTACAACGATTTGGATCGACACTATCGATTTTGATCACAAAGGCGGTTGGCAGGTGGATACCCAATTTGTTCACCTGATGGGCAGTGGCTATCTCATTGCCGCAGATCTTCCCGGTCAACCGGTAGAGGATGCAACCGTTACGGTATCCGTTCCCCACAAAGATACTTACCGTATTTGGGTCCGGGATCGCAACTGGCTGCGCCCCCACAACCCCGGCACATTTTCCCTTGTGGTGAATGGGCAAGACAAGGGCACCGTTTTGGGTGCTATGCCCTCCGACGCATGGGTATGGGAGATTGCCGGTGACTATCAGTTGGAAGGCGAAACCAAACTGGCTCTTCACGATTTGAGCGGTTATTTTGGTCGTTGTGCCGCCATTGTCATCACCAATGACCTTGACTATACTCCTCCCCGTGAAATTGCGCGTATGCAAAAAGAACGGGCAAAGATCAAAGGAATGGACATCTCTGAAAAAAACGGTGGTGATTATGATGTGATCGTTGCCGGCGGTGGACCGGGCGGTGTTCCCGCAGCTATTGCCGCTGCCCGTCACGGTGCGAAAACCCTGCTGATCCAGAACCGCACTGTACTGGGTGGTAACGGCAGCCGGGAAATCGGCATCACCTTTGAAGGTGCCTCCTCTCACTTTGCCTATGCCCGGGAGGGTGGCATTGCCGAGGAAATACGCCGTCTGCGGGATCAGCAGCCGCAATTCACCGGTGACTGGACAAATGCGCTGGCACAGCTGACCAAAGAACAGGAGAATCTGACTGTTTTGTATAACCATCACGTCTGTGATGTAGAAACGGAAAGCGATACCGTGATTAAGAGTGTTGTCGCTCAGGATTTCAAGGATTTTGGAAAGACCCGCTTTACCGGCAGAATTTTTATTGACTGCACCGGTGACGGCTGGCTGGGTTATTTTGCCGGAGCAAAATACCGTATTGGACGGGAAGCGCAATACCAGTACAACGAGACACTTGCTCCGGAGCAGGCAGATACCCTCACTATGAGCGGTTGCATCCGTTCCGACCATATCCCCTTTATGAACCGTATGGAAGAACCCTCTGAGTACCACGCACCGGACTGGGTCCCCAAGCTGCCCAGCGATCCGGCTGAATTCGGCCGTTCCATCGATCTGCCCGGCACCAGAATGGCTTGGTGGCTGGAAGCGCCCAATACTTATGACGATATGTATGACGGTGAGGAATCCCGTGATGCTTTGTTTCTGGTGCTACTGGGCTACTATGACTATCTGAAAAATCACTGGGAGCACCACGATGCAGCGAAGATGCTCCAGCTAAAATTTACCAGCATCACTGTCGGCAGACGGGAATCCAGACGTTTCATTGGTGATTATGTGATGACCCAGGACGACTGCACTGAGGGTGCACGCTTTGACGATGCCGTATCCTACACTGGCTGGCACATCGATATCCATCACCCTGAAGGCATCTACTCCGGACGCAAGGGCGGTCTGTACTGCTCTGTTGTTGCCAATATGCCCGATGTCCCCTTCCGGAGTCTGTATTCGGCAAACATCGAAAATCTGTTGTTTGCTGGCAGAAATATCAGTACAACGCATATTGCTATGGGTACGACCCGTGTGCAGAATACCATTGCCACTTTGGGACAGGCAGTGGGTACCGCAGCCGCAATGTGCATCGATCTGAACGAAACGCCCAAAGGCATTTATCAGCACCATATCCATACGCTGCAGCAGCAGCTGCTGAAGGATGATCTCTTCATTCCACACGTTCGTAATGTCGATCCCGGCGATCCTTGTCTAAAAGCCACTGCAACTGCTTCCAGCTATTGTACCACAGAGGAATTTATTGTCCGCCGCGGCATTCCCGGTGAACTGATGCCCCTGGACAGATCCAGAATTGTAACTATGACTGTTTCCGGCAGAAAGGGCGACGTGGAACGGTTCTACGTAAAACTGCATTCTGCTGCAGCAGAAGCCCGGGCAGTCACCGTCCACGCCAAAGTGATGGGCAATAATGTAGATAGCTACGCAGCCAACACAAATGAAACACGCACCACCAAGATTACTGTCCCGCCTATGGGGGAACACTGGGTAGAAGTTCCTATACATCTCACCATTCCCAACGACCTCTACGTAGAAAACAGCATTGTCTACGTTTGGCTCGATCCGGCAGAGGATATCTCCTGGCGTATGATCAACGGACTAAATATGTATTACCGTTACGGTGAGATCCTGCCTGACGGTGAGTGGCTGACCCGGAATGGTAAGAGCTACTTTATTTCATCTGTAAAACCCAACGACCCCATCGCTAACTGCGGTCCGGAAAATGTAAATAACGGCTATAACCGGATCGTGGACGCAGAGAACTATGAATGGGTATCTGATCCCACCCAAAGCCTGCCCCAGTGGGTGGAGCTAACCTTTGAGAAACCCACAGATATCAATTCTGTCAGCGTAGTATTTGATACCGATCTTGCTAACCCTATTGTTAGCTGGAGTGGCAAGAAACCCACACCCTCCCGTTGTGTCAAGGATTACGCTGTAGAAGTATTTGACGGTGAGTGCTGGATCACCGTTGCAGAAATTGCCGGCAACTTTATGCGTAAGCGCACCCACAACTTTGACACAGTAAAAGCGGAAAAGCTCCGCATTACCGCCAAGGAAACCTGGGGCGATCCTTCTGCCCGTATTATGGAGATCCGTGCCTCCCTTGAAGCATAACCAACGAAAAGGCTTGACCAAAACGGTCAAGCCTCAGACTGTCGAAAAATTTATTTTTCGACAGTCTGACAGAGGTCAAAGGAGCCGCAAAGACGAAGAAAACGATCTCGTCGGCGTACAGATGGTACGGTAGAGATCGTTTTCTGAAGTAAGTCAAAACGCTTGCGCAGCAAGCATTTTTACAATCCCTCAGTCAATTGCCTAATATCGGCAATTGCCAGCTCCCTTTAACAAGGGAGCCTTTTTGCGCGCTGTTTAATAT
>JAZQHW010000042.1:0-3925 GCA_045540795.1 Faecousia sp.
CCGCCGGAATTTTCCCAGGTCCCGGCAAAGCTCTTTCCCTTGGCCCGACGGGTCAGCAGGATCTTTCCCCTGCCGTCGTAAACCCAGACGCAAACCACAAGGCCGTATTGGCCCGGCTTCCAGGGGGTGCCCCGCTGATGGACCCGTCCTGTCAGGTTTCTGTCTGCATCGTAAATGTCATTAAGTTCCATTCAGTTCTTATTCCTCTTCCAGTTCCTTGCCCTGATCTTTATATTCACTCTGCAGAGGATCCTCCCGACCGGCTTCCTTCTGATACCTGCCTACAACAGTTGCCGCCAGTTCCACCGGCAGCAAGGTACCGGCACCGGCTACACAACCACCGGGGCAAGCCATCCCTTCCAGCAGGTAGCCGTTATACTTTCCTGCTTTCGCAAGGGTCATCAGTTTGCGGCATTCCCGCAGACCTTCTGCCCGGGCAGTTTTCACTTCAACCTCCGGATCAGTTTTCCGGATCATTTTCTCCACCGCTCCGGCAACACCACCGGACACAGCAAAACCACGGCCGGCAGCCGTACCTTCATTGAGAACATCACTGTCCTCCAAAGCTTCAAAGTCGATTTCCTTTGCCTGAAACATACCCTGCAATTCCTCAAAGGTAAGAACGAAATCTACATCGGAACGGATATCCGCCCGGATGGCTTCCAGCTTCTTTGCCGCACAGGGACCTACAAAGACCACCTTGCAGCCGGGATACTGCTTCTTCATCAAACGGGCAGTAAACACCATAGGTGTCAAGGTCATAGAAATATTACCGATTTGATCCGGGAACAGTTTTTCGATCATAGAATGCCAGGCGGGGCAACAGGATGTTGCCATATAATTCTGCTTGGCAGGCACTTTTTCCAGGAAGTCCTTTGCTTGCTCAATGGTACACATATCCGCACCCACAGCAACCTCTACTACCCGGGCAAATCCCAGTTCCTTCATAGCCGTTACAAATTTACCGGGTGTGGAGTGCTTACCAAACTGACCTACAAAAGCCGGTGCAACAATGGCGATCACACGATCTCCCTGTAAAATAGACTGGATCACCTGGAAAATCTGTCCCTTATCTACAATTGCGCCAAAGGGGCAGCTGACCAAACACTGACCGCAGGCTACGCATTTATCCTGATTGATCTTTGCTCTGCCATACTGATCAGACTCAATAGCATCCATACCGCAAGCCACCTGGCAGGGACGTTCCATATGAATAATTGCGTGATAAGGACACGCCTTGGCACACTTTCCACACTTGATACACTTTTCCGGATCGATCTGGCTTTTGCCGTTCACAAAAGAGATCGCATCCTTAGGGCACACCTTTTGGCAGGATGCTGCCAGGCAATTCTGACAGCTTTCCGTTACCCGATACTGGTTGGTGGGACAAGCGTGGCAGGCATAAGGTATAATATTGATCAACGGCGGCTCATAGTACTGCTCCGCAATGGCTGCCTGATCCATACCCTCTGTCATTAAATGCCGGGTCTGCAGCGGACGGATATTCAAGCCCATTGCCAAACGCACCCGCTCACTGGCAATGGCACGCTCCAAAAATACAGACTCCCGGTGCAACGGCTGATCTCCCGGAACGATGATGTACGGCAGCTCGTCAACTTTCTCATAACCCCGTCCGGCATAAGCCATACGGGCAACTTCTGTAAAGACACTTTTTCGAATGTCTGTGATCAAAGAAGGAATTCCTCTCATTTTTCGTTTCTCCTTGGGCATATATAATAGTATAATTATAGCGTTCTTATCTGAATAGTCAAGTGAGCAGCCGGAATTACCAGAAGCTTCAAATTTGAAATCTTATAAAATCCTTGATCCCTTTTTTCATTTTTCCCATTGCTTTTTTCCACCGGGTTGTGTATAATACATTCGCTTGATAAAACCGGAGATAACTCCGTTTAGTTTCACAACAGTTTTATATTTCCGGATGTGGCTCAGTTTGGGGAGCGAGGGGAGCGCCGCCAGTGGCGGATACAGCGACCTGAGCGAGTGGCAGCGGTCTGTGTGCAACGTAGCTGCTTCGTCAGCAAGGCGCACACAGGGCACCGCAACAGCAAGAGCGCTTGCAGCAATTTTATTCTACTACATTTTTATATTTCCGGATGTGGCTCAGTTTGGTAGAGCGCTTGCTTTGGGAGCGTGCCTAGCAGTTATAGCCGAGATTTTGCAAAAGTCCCGAAAAGCTTTTAACGGTGCGGACTTTCGGCACTTTAAGAAAATGCAAAACAGCGTGGATTTTGCGTTTGACCACAGTTTGTCCCACTTCCACGCAAAAACTTGAAAAATCGAATATATATCCGGGTGTGGCGCAGCTGGGAGCGCGGGTGGTTTGGGACCATCAGGCCGCAGGTTCGATCCCTGTCACTCGGACCAAATTTGCGGATTCGTCCGCAATACAAAGCTATAATGCCATCCACTTATGGTGGCATTATCCCTTTGATTTTTCACACTTTGCATTATGTGTGCATATAGTGGTTAATATAGTTATGCTTAACGGAGGGATTTCTAATGCAGAAAAAGGATTATATGTGGTTTACAAGTAATTTGGATTCCTTGTACCAGAAATATGGCTCCGTATATTTAGCAATAAAAAATGAAACTGTTATAGGGGTATATCACTCATACGCAGAGGGTGTTCACGAAACGCAGAAAACCGAACCCCTAGGCACATTCATTGTTCAAAAATGCGGAAATGACGAATCAGTACACACAAACTATATTTCCTCATTTGCCTTTTGTTAAAAGTAATATACAGCAAGGAAGTTCAATATGCCAGAATCACAAGCGCCTCTTCGGGCGTTTACAACGAAAGCTCCAGGTATTGCTAATAGACTCTTGAATGAAGTCACTATTTCTCATAACTCCACTAACCAAAAAGTGGTTGCTCTATGGGATACAGGTGCAACTGGCACCTGTATTTCTACTGACGTAGTTCAGCAACTTGGTTTAACTCCTACTGGAATGAAAAATATTCAAACTCCATCTGGCAGTAGCCAAGTAAATACATACTTAGTAGATGTTCTTCTTCCGAACAATGTAAAAATCGCAGATGTGGAAGTTTGCGATAGCGAAATTGGAAAGCAGCATATCGGAATGCTTGTCGGAATGGACATTATCAATTTGGGTGATTTTACAGTAAGCAATCACAGCGGAAAAACTGTTTTTTCTTTCAGAATCCCTTCCACCCAAACCACGGACTATGTTGCGCAAATTAAAGTTCAAAATATCATTGGTCCTAAGCATGGAACGGGTAAAAGGAAAAAATCCAAAAAAAGATAATATGGATTAGGTAAAAAACTTCTCTTTGTTTACAGCAAACCAAATTTTGAGGGCGCCTTAGTCGGCGCCCTCTTTTTGTTTTGCTTTTTCTTCCGCGATTTCCGCTTTCTTTTCGGCGATCATCTCGGCGAGTTTGATTTCGCATTGCTCTTTCGTTTCGGCGTAGACGTTGAATTTTTTTCGTTTGCCGCCGGGCAGTCTTGGGAAGAAGCTACCTTCCCAGAGGTTGTCGTTAATCTGATACAGGCACCCGGTGCCGCTCTTGCGTATCTTCCTCGGCACCGGCTCAGGATGAGGTTCCGTAGGCGCCCACGGGGCGTTTACGGGCGGGTTTGCCGTCTCCTCGGGTGTTTGCTCTACCACGGGCATCTGTGCGTTTGTGCCGCCGATTTTGCGGTCAATGCTCACCGCTGCCTGCATCTGCATCGTATCGGTCATGTGGCTGTAGATATCCAGCGTCGTTGCCGCTGACACATGCCCGATGGTTGCCGACAATGTTTTCACGACCATGCCGGTTTCCAGTGCCATCGTAGCGAATGTGTGTCGCAGGTCGTGGAACCGCACGTGCTTACATCCCGCACGCTTGAGCAGAATCGACAGGATATCACCAACGGACGTGGGATACCTCGGCACG
>JAZQHW010000043.1:0-13826 GCA_045540795.1 Faecousia sp.
AAGATGGAAGAGGACGGCACCTTCGCAATGCTGCCCAAGAAGGAAGTTATCAAGCACCAGGGCGAGATTGCTAAGCTGGAGAAGTACCTGGGCGGCGTGAAGGAAATGAAGAAGATCCCCACCTGCCTGTTCATCGTTGACCCCCGCAAGGAGCGCAACGCTATCGCTGAGGGTAAGAAGCTGAACATCCCCATTGTCGCCATCGTGGATACCAACTGCGATCCCGACGAGATCGATTACGTGATCCCCGGCAACGATGACGCTATCCGCGCCATCCGCCTGATCGCTGCTGCTATGGCAAGCGCTTCCATCGAAGGCCGCCAGGGCGAGGACGCTGTTACCGAGGCTCCCGCTGCTGAAGCTGTCGAGACCGTCGAGGCTGAGTAATTTAAATATGGAATGTGGCACCCGTTCCCGGGTGCCATCTACAAAAGGATTTACAATAGGAGGAATTCAAAATGGCATTTACTGCTCTGGATGTTAAGAAGCTGCGTGAAATGACCAACGTTGGTATGATGGACTGCAAGGCTGCCCTGACTGCTACCGATGGCGATATGGATAAGGCTGTTGACTGGCTGCGTGAGAAGGGTCTGGCAAAGGCTGCCAAGAAGGCTGGCAGAATCGCTGCTGAAGGCGTTGCCTTCGCTACCGTCGTTGACGGCGTGGGCGTTGTGATCGAGGTTAACTCCGAGACCGACTTCGCTGCCAAGACCGACGCTTTCCAGGATCTGGTCAAGAATCTGGCTACCGTTGTTGCTACCGACGCTCCCGCTGATGTGGAAGCTCTGAAGGCTTGCAAGTATCCCGGCACTGACCTGACCGTCACCGAGATCCTGCAGGAGAAGGTTATGTCCATCGGTGAGAATATGCAGATCCGCCGTTTCGACCGCTTCACCACCGGCACTTCCGTTGCCTACGTCCATATGGGCGGCACTCACGGTGTTCTGGTAAACCTGGATGCTACTGTGGACGCTACCGAGATCGGTAAGAACGTGGCTATGCAGATCGCTGCTATGAACCCCAAGTACTGGGACAAGGCTCAGGTGCCTCAGGAGGACGTTGACAAGGAGCTGGCTGTTCAGGTGGCTCTCATGGACAACGATCCCAAGATGGCAAGCAAGCCCGCAGCAGTGAAGGAAAAGATCGCTGCCGGCAAGATGAACGCTTTCTACAAGGAAAGCTGCCTGCTGCAGCAGGACTTCGTCCGCTCCGACCTGTTCAAGGGTGATGTGGCTGGCTACATTGCTGACGCTGCCAAGAAGCTGGGCGGCACTGTGAAGTTTGTGGACGCTATCCACTACATCAAGGGCGAGGGCATCGAGAAGAAGGAAGAAAACTTCGCCGATGAAGTCGCTGCACAGATCGCCGGTGCAAACAAGTAATTGAAAATGCATTACCGCCCCAACCGTTTGGTTGGGGCGGTTTGTTGTATTATTGGATGCCCAAGGTTTTATTCAGTAGCTGCAACGTATCTGCAAACCGGTCCTCCACCTCCGGGCAGCCGAAAACACCGATGATCCAGCGTTTTCCCTGGACATCCAGGGAGCTGAGCAGGCAGCTGCCTGCAGAGGGGGTCTGTCCGGTTTTTAAGCCCGTGACATAGGGGCAGTAGTATTCCGACTCCGGATGGATCAGCGCATTGGTGTTCTTCCAGATCTTCTCCCCGCCGCTGAGGGTCACCCGATCCTCCGGTATGGAAGCGTATTTCATCACCACAGGGTTTTCCATTGCCAGTCTGCCTATGGTTGCCATATCCTGCATACTGGTGTAGTGGTTGGGATCGTGATAGCCATCGGGGTTGGTGAAGTGGGTGCCGGAAAGTCCCAGTACCCGTGCCTGTCCGTTCATTTCCCGGAGGAAAATATCCACTGCTTCCGGTGCCGGTAAGGAAGGATCCTGTTCGATGGTCCGTCCGGTTTCCGCTGCCAGCAGGTATGCCGCATCGTTGCCGCTGGGCAGCAGCATTGCTTCCACCAGCTGCTCTGCCGTCAGCGTATCACCATACTGGATCTCTGCCACAGAAGAACCGTAGCCTACCATCTCCAAAGCATCCCCGGCAGTGATCACCTGCTCCGGCTCTAAAAACTGCAATGCCACATGGGCAGTGAACAGCTTTGTAATGCTGGCGGGATACACCTGATCCTCCGGCTCTCCGGTGATATAAAGGAATTCCCGTTTATCGCAATCGTAAACAAATGCCTGGGTCGCTGTCAGCTCCCGGTCTGCCGGGAAGGTCATCCAGGTGGGTGCCGGTTCGGTAGTCTCCCCCGGCTGGGATTCGGCAGTGGTTTCCACCGGCAGCGGCTGCTCTGCCACCGCAGGAGCAAGAGCACCCATAGGAATGCCGATACAAGCCACCAGGGCAATGATCAGTATTACAGCAAGGAACACCAGTTCCAGCTTCATCCATCGGTTCATTTTATTTCCTCATTTCCTTGGTTTTCTTCATTATACACCCGGGAGCACAAAATGGGAACCGGAAATTTCTGTTTTTGTTTGACTTTTTTCGCGAAAGTGGTTATAATCCTTGTAATTTCATAGGACAGTTCGTGACCATCCTGTCGGTAAACAAAACTAGGGAAAATTGACAGAGAGCAAAGAAAGCAACAACCGTCAAACAAAGCTTTTTTGATCCTCTGCATGGGCACGGCTGTGCCCATTTTTTATTACAAAGGTGATCCATATGAAAAAATCCCGCTTTATTACCCACGCAGCTTTACTGGGTGCATTATATGTGGCGCTGACCTATTTGCAAAATCTGCTCCTTCCCGGCTCTGCCACCTGGGCGATCCAGTTCCGGGCATCAGAAGCTTTGTGCGTCCTTGCCCTGTTCTCCCCCGCTGCCATTGCCGGACTGACCATCGGCTGCCTTTTATTTAACATCAGCTATGCCGCCGCCCTGCCTTTGGACTTTCTGGTGGGCACGGCTGCCTCCTTTCTTGCCACCGGCGGTATGTACCTTTTAAGGAATGCA
The DNA here is from genome assembly GCA_045540795.1 of Faecousia sp. Taxonomy (GTDB): domain Bacteria; phylum Bacillota; class Clostridia; order Oscillospirales; family Oscillospiraceae; genus Faecousia. Next base: position 2,975 of record JAZQHW010000043.1, read on the forward strand.
AAGCTCCGGGGGTATCCTCTGCCGGCAATGCTGCTGCCGGCACTGACCAATGCCCTTCTGGTGGGTTGGGAGCTGACCCTTTTTGTTGGCGGTGGATTTTGGCTCAATGCCCTGTATGTTGCCATTGGGGAAGCTGCCGTACTGCTGACCCTGGGTACTGCCCTGTACTACACCATTTCCATTCGGGGAATCCACAAGCAGCTGTTTGATTGATATTTTGCTTCCTTTGTGTTACAATGAAATTAAGGATGTGATACGCAATGATCGACTTTCAACGCTTGTCTTTAGAGAAGAAAAGTGACTATGACCGTATTCTGCAAGCTTTGGATAACCGGGGCTGCGAATACAGCTTTGTAAATCTATATCTTTGGGGTCGGCAGAAGACTGCTTTCCTGGGTGATAATCTGGTTTTCTTTTCCCAATTTAACCGAAAAAGTATTTATCTGTTCCCGGTAGGACCCGGAGATAAAAAACCGGCTTTGGATGCGGTGATGCAGGATGCCCGGGAGCGTGGGATCCCCTGCCGTCTGACCGGTCTTAACCAGGATGACTGCGCTCTGCTGGAACGGCTGTATCCGGGGCAGCTACGGTATCATTTTGACCGGGACACCTTTGACTATATCTATGATATTGAAGCCCTCGCCACCTTAAAGGGCAAAAAGCTGCAAAAGAAGCGAAACCACCTAAACCGCTTCCGGGAAAACAATCCGGACCATACCTTAGAGCCCATTACCAAAGAGAACATTGGACAGGTCAAGGAACTGGTGGACCAATGGTACCGTCTGCGGCTAACTCAGGATCCCCATAAGGATTTCCAGCTGGAGCAGGCAGCCATTTCCAAAGCTTTGGAGCACTGGGATGATTTGGGAATGGAAGGACTACTGCTGTGGTGCGGCGGTGTACCGGTGGCAATGACCTTAGGCTCACCTTTGAACCCCACCACCTTCGATGTCCATTTTGAAAAGGCGTTGGATATTGCCGACGGTGCCTATGCTGCCATTAACAATGGCTTTGCCCGGTATCTTATGGACAAGTACCCGGGGCTTCTGTGGCTGAACCGGGAGGACGATATGGGACTGGAGGGTCTGCGGAAAGCCAAGCTTAGCTACAATCCCCATCATATGCAGGAGAAAAGCTGGGCACATCTTCTGGAGGATGGCTATGACTATTGATCTTCCTCAGCTGAAGGATTTATGGTGTCTTGCCTTTGGTGATCCGCCGGAATTTGTGGATCAGTTTTTCGCCACGGGATTTTCTCCGGAGCGATGCCTGTTTCTCTGTCAGGAGGACAAGGTGGTATCTGCCCTTTACTGGTTTGACTGCCTCCGGGGTGCCGATAAATTTGCCTATATCTATGCCGTTGCCACCCATCCGGAGTACCGGGGGCAAGGGTTGTGCCGGCAGCTGATGGAAGCTGCCCACAGGCATTTACAGTCACAGGGATATGCCGGGGCAATTTTGGTGCCGGGAAGCCGGGAATTGTTCTTCTTATATGAGAAGCTGGGATATCTCCCCTTCTCCCCTGTCCAAAAGCGCACCCTTTCTGCCGGTGCTGCCGCTATCCCACTGACCAGACTTTCCCCGGCGGACTATTTTGCTGCCCGGCTGAAGCTCTTACCGGAAAACACACCGGTGCAGCCGGAAGAAGCCATCCGGTTTCTTGCTACCTACTGTGGCTTGTATCAGGGAAAGGATTTCCTGTGCAGTGCGGCTTTGGATGAAGAAACGGTTTACTTTCAAGAATTTTGGGGAGATTCCGGCAAACTGCCGGAGATCGTCACCGCCTTAGGGGGCAAAACCGGCAAGGTACGCCTGCCCAGTGGGGACACGCCCTTTGCAATGTATCAACTTTTTGGCAAAATTGCGCCTCCGGCGCATTTCAGCCTGCCTTTGGATTGAGGTGTTTACTATGGATCTGGAAACTTTGAAGAAAAAACTGGACGAAGCCAAATATATTTACGATGACACGCTGGTTACAGTGCTGGGTGTTGCTTTGGCATTGGAGCGTCCTTTGCTGATCGAAGGTGCTGCCGGTGTAGGCAAAACAGAGATCGCAAAGGTGATGGCTGCCGCCTTGGACCGGGATCTGGTGCGTCTGCAATGCTATGAAGGTCTGGACGAAAGTAAGGCATTGTATGAATGGAACTATCAGAAGCAGCTTCTTGCCATTCAGGTGAATATGGGCAAGGCAGATTCTGACAGCCTTACCAAAAGCCTGTTTGCCGATGAGTATCTTTTGGAGCGTCCTCTGCTCCGGTCCATCCGGTCGGAAAAGCCGGTGGTTTTGCTCATTGATGAAATTGACAAGGCTGACGAAGAGTTTGAAGCCTTCCTGCTGGAGCTCCTTAGTGAAATGCAGGTGACCATTCCGGAAGCCGGCACCATTCGTGCCAAGTCTGTGCCCTTTGTGGTGCTCACCTCCAACCGGGCTCGTCCGTTGAGTGAAGCACTGCGCCGCCGGTGCGCTTACCTGTATATCTCCTATCCGGACATTGAAAAGGAGCTTGCCATTTTGCGGAAGAAGCTGCCCCATATTGATGAACGGCTGTGTTTGCAGGTTGCCACCGCTGTGAAAAAGCTCCGGGACAACGAGGCGATCTTGAAGAAGCCCTCCATTGCGGAAACTCTGGATTGGGCAGCAGCGCTGGATGCTTTGGGCGTCAGTGAGCTGACCCCGGACGCTTTGCGTCAGACTGCCGGCTTTGTGCTGAAGAACAACGAAGATATGGCGATTATAGAGCAGACTGTCACCGGTGAAGAACCTCAGGAGCATACCTGCCACTGCGGTGGCAGCTGCGGAGGACATCACCATGGTTGATCCTTCCGTCTATACCAAAAAGCTTTCCGTTTTTTCCCGGATGCTGCGGTTGGAAGGATTGTCTGTCAGTCCCAAGGAAACTGCCGATGCCTGTCAGATCCTGTCCCTTTTGGGCTTTGAGGATCGGGGACAGGTAAAAACGGCTCTGCGGACTGTATACGCCAAATCCCGGGAGGAGCAAGGGATCTTTGACCGGGTGTTTGACGGTTTTTTCCTGTCTGAGGATGCTATGCGTGCCCAGGCACGGGACGCTGCCCGAATGGATATCGAAACAGAAAATGCCCGGCAGGAGATTCAGGAAACGGTGGAGCTGCGGGAATTAAATGCCGACCAAATGGAAACCTACGCCACCATGCCTCCGGAGGCACGGGAAAAGCTGCGGCAGTTTCTGGATAAGTACCGGGACAGCGCAGAACGAAATCCGGAGCTTTACACCGGCTTTATCCACTCTGTTTTCACCAAAACCTTATTGGAGCAGCAGATCCTTATGGAGGAAGCCGGCATCGGCGGCAATGCTTTGGATCCGGAAATGGGACTTCTTTACCGGGACATCTCCCAATTTAAGGATACGGATATCCCCAAAGCCATTTCCATTATCCAAACCCTTTCCCGGCAGATTAATGGGGAGCTCACTGCCAAACGGAACAAGCACGGTCACAGCGGCAAGCTGGATTTCCGCCGCACCATTCGCAAGGGTCTGGAAACCGGTGGCAGCTTCTACCGGCTGAAATATAAGAAAAAAAGAAACCGCCGCAAGCATTTGCTTCTGCTTTGCGACGTTTCCGGCTCTATGGTGCAGTTTTCTGAATTTGCTTTGCGGTTTATTCAGGCTTTGAATCAAGCCTCTGAAAGCTCCCGGGTGTATCTGTTTTCGGAGAGCATGGTGGAAGCAGACGCTTTCCGGCTGGAGAATATGGATCTGTTCCGGGGCTATGTAAAAGACTGCGGCATCTACGGCAAGGGTACCGATCTGGGACTTGCTTTGACGCAGCTTACCACTGCCACACCGCCGGTACTGAACCAAGCCACAACACTGCTGATCCTTTCCGACACCAAAACCATTGACCGCCCCCGGGCACTAGCTGCCTTACAAAAGGCAAAGGAAATGACCGGCAAGGTGCTCTGGCTGAATCCTCTGCCCCAAAGCCATTGGAATCTTATTGCCGGTGTCAGCGCCTTTGCTCAGGTTTGTCCTATGATCTCCTGCAGCACTCTGAACGCTTTGGCTGATGCCTGCCGGCGGCTGTCTATCTGACAACGTATTTTTCGGGCACCCGGGGACGGGTGCCCCTACACATTCTATCGTACCCATCATAGGGACAGCGTTGAGATAAATCTATGTAGGGGACGATGCCCACATCGTCCCGAATCACCAGGTTTTGCGGGAAACGCAACGCCTCCCCTACGAGTATTATTTACATAAACGGGGCTGTTGCAAAATCTAAAAATCTAACAATAGAATCTGTAGGATATAGCTGTTTCTATAGTTCAAGGGCGCATTGCATTCATTTTGCAATGCGCCCTTCTTTATTTCTTCACCATAACGGCAATGCCGTTGGGGATCAGTGTGACAGACGCATTTTCGCCCTTGTCTGCCTTTGCCATTTGGTAAGCGGCTTCCAAGGTGGGTGCGTATTCCATCTTCATTTCCTTTACGGTCTTTTCCATCTCCGGACGGGTCACGAAGATCACCCGGTGCTTCATTAAGATCCGGGCAAGGATCTGGCTTTCCCACTGGTCGGGGATCGTTTCTCCCTGGGGTGTTGCTGCGCACCGGGCATAATGGGCAGCAGGGCTTTCACAGTTCTTTAGCGACAGGTAGAAGCCTTCACCGCCGGTACCGTCTGCCAGGTCTGCGCACATAATCAGCACAGCCCCTTCCTTGGCAGAGGCTTCCGCAGCGGTCAAGCCCTTCACCGCCTGGTAGATATTCTGATCCAAAGGCGCGCCACCGTTGGAAGTAATGACAATATCTCCGGGGATGGCATCCACTTCACAATACTGCCGCAGGAAGGCAACACCTGCTGCGTGAGCTTCCTTGAAATCACCTGCAAAAGCGGCAACGGTCTTCTTGTCCTCGTCGATGACCACATTGACGATAAATGCCAGCTTTGCGATCTCACCGGCTGCCACCATATCCCGGTGGATGGGATTGCCCTCCAAAATGCCGGTACGGGCAAAGTCTGAAGCGATAAACTCGCCGCAATGGTTGCCCAAAACCGTCTTTTTATCGCAGACACCGGGCAGAACGCTCTTCCGTCCACCGGAGAAGCCGGCAAAGAAGTGAGGCTCGATAAAGCCTTCGGAGATCAGCAGGTCCGTTTCCACCGCAGTGCGGTCAATGACCAAAGGTGCACCGGAGGGGAGGACACCGATCTGCACATTGCTTTCGGCATTAAAAGCATCGTGGACCACGATCTTCTCGCTGCTTGCGATCTCCTTGCCCAGCTTGGCTTCCAGCTCCTGGGTGGTGGTGAGCCGGTGGAAGCCGGTGGCTACCAGCAAGGTGATCTGAATATCCGGGCTGCCCTGGCGCAGCTGCTCCAACATCGGAGGCAGAATATCCCGGCTGGGTACGGGACGGGTATGGTCAGAAATAATAATGGTACAGGTCTTTTTGCCCTTGGCAAGATCACTGAGCCTGGGAGTGCCGTAAGGCTTCTCCATTGCCTCCCGGACCAGCTGGATGCCGGTCTTTTCGCTTTTCAGCTGATCTACCCGGCTGGTGAGAAGTCCGTCATAAGGCAAAGTGCATTCAATATGACCGGTGCCGTAAGGAATATGCTGCATAAATATCACTCCTATCTGTCGCAAAAGGGGTACCGGTTGGTACCCCTTTGCCTATCGGTATTAGTAGTTACCCTTGAAAACGTCTTCCTTCACAGGGGGACGGTAGTCACCGAAGTATGCACCGAAGTCCATATTCAGATAATTACACAGGTCCAGGACTTCCACCATTGTATTGTCATTGACAGGGATACCGTTGGCGCGACGGTCTGCAATGGCAGCCACTTCCTTCTCACCGTGGGTGTAGATCCGCTCCTGACCGTCTGCCTTGGGGGATTCCCGCAGCTCCTGCAGGTAGGTGGAGAAGTGCTCCTTGATAGCAGCAGGATCGCCGAAGAAGGCGGGGTTGATCGCCATAAAGCCGTGGCAGATGCGACCTCTGCCCTCAGTCATACAGTAGTTGGAGGTGTCACCCATAGACAAAATGGAGGAGAACAGTTCACAGAGCATACCGTAGCCGTAACCCTTATGGGCGCCCAGCTGCTCAGTAGCACCGCCCAGAGGCATAATGCCGCCACCGTTCTTGGCAACAATGTTTGCCAAAACATCCGGTGCATTGGTGGAAGGATGACCGTCCTTATCCAGTGCCCAGCCGTCGGGCAGAGGCTTTTCCATCTTGTTGTACATTTCCAGCTTACCTCGGGTAACCACGGTGGTGGAAGCGTCAAACAGGAAGTCATAAGGCTCTGCGGGGAATGCGCAGGCAATGGGGTTGGAGCCCAGCATAGCTTTTCTGCCGAAGGTGGGGACCATAATTGCCTCGGAGTTGGTGCAGCTGAAGCCCATCAGACCTTCTGCGCAAGCCATCTTTGCATAGTAGCCGGCAATACCGTAGTGGTTGGAGTTCCGGACAGAAACGATACCCACACCGGACTTCTTAGCCTTCTCGATCGCCATGGTCATAGCCTGGTGAGAGACCAGCTGACCCATAGCATCGTGGGCATCGATAACAGCAGAGATGGGAGTATCAAACACCACCTCAGGCTTTGCGTCGATCTTGATCATACCGCGCTCGATGCACTTGTGATAGCGTACCATACGCTGCATACCGTGGCTCTCAATACCGAACAGGTCGGAAGTCAGCAGAACATCCTGAATGATGTCAGCTTCCTTCTCGGAGAAGCCAAACTTCTGGAACGCATCCATACAGAACTGATGGAGCGTTTCGTAGGTCCAATGCTGATAACCCATAACAATTCCTCATTTCTTCCGCAGATTTTATCCCTGCGGACTGTATTTTTCCATATGTAAATGGCTACCTCTGTTATACAGTTTTTTTCTTCTTCTGTCAAGCATTCCCTGCTTTTTTCCACATCTATTTTTATAGATTTTTATTTACTGAATACCTGTAAAAATCTATTACAGTACCGGAAAATCCGGGAGCAAGCCCTGTTTTACCGCATTGTAAAGGCAGCGGCATTCGGTGCTCAAAGCCGTCACCAGCCGGGGGTCTTCCATAAAGTGCTCCGGGTTGTCCATAGGATCTTCTGCGGCAACGCCGAAGATCTGTGCTTCCGGGATATAGGCTTTTGCCAGCATTATGCTTCTGCGCAGGTGATACCTTGAGGTGACCACAGCGATCCGGGCAGCTTCCAGGGGCATTTCCGCTTCCAGCATCTTTTTGGTGCAGGACATATTCTCCCGGGTGGTGGTGGCTGCCGCTTCCCGGCTGATGGCGTGATCCGGCACACCGAAGGTCATCAGCCAGCGGCTGAGGGCATCGCATTCCGACAACCAGCCGAACCGGGTCACCCATTTGACACCGCCGGTGGGCATGATCACCTTGCAGCGACCTTCTTTATACAGCTTTGCCGCAGCTTCCGCACGGCTGCACAAAACAGAAGGATTGCCGCCCAGCAACAGCACCGCATCAAAGCTCCCCTCTGCTTCCGGCAGCTCTTTGTAGGCAATTGCCGCCTTGACAGAGTCCGGGAAGGCACGTATCTGTTTCCTTGTAAACTGCGACAGCATATCTCCTTTTTTTACCCGGGTATATCTGGGCTTCCGCTGCTGATAGGTTACATCCACCCGGTGGATCACATTCACCCGGAACTCCGGATGCTTGTCCACCTTCATCACAAAGTCCATCTGGTCACAATAGGTGCTGAGCAGATAGTCAAAGGCAGGATAGGAATGGGTGCTTTTCAAAATATCATAAACCGGTCCGTCAATATACTTCAGTCGTTTCACAAGATGGCGCATATTCCGGATGGGTTCGTTTTCCAGAATACTTTTAATATACTTGGCGCAGAGCAGGTCCGCTTCGCTTTTCTGCGTACTGTTAAAGCCCATACACACCAACGATACCGTATCCGGTTTCCGCTGACGGATATATTCTGCCGTGGCTTTGGCATTGACCAATGCGGCGCAAAGCACTTCCCGTCTGCCCACTGCTGCCGCCTCCACGCCCTTGAGTGCCGGGGTAGTGTGGACCATATAGGGAATGGTAAAGGTCAAGCCGAAGAGCTCTGCCGGGGCATCGTTATACATAGACCAGGGCAGCGGTCTGTCATTGTACTCTCCGCAGATCGGGCAGGACAGCGTAGTGAAAAAATTGTATGCTTTATCCCGGTCATAGATGGCAATGAGCTCCTTCAGCCCCTGGTTCAACAAATACGCCTGTGCCGTTGTACCGCAGAACACCTGAATGATCACCGTCAAGCCTTTGATCTTGTCAGCATCCTCCGGATAATGCAGGATCTGTACCTTCATAGGATCTCTCCTTGCTTATTTTCTTTATTATATCACTCCGCTCCTTCTTTTGGCAACCGTTCTTCCCTTTCTTTCTTAATTTTTTCTTATGATTTCCCCATATTTCTTCCTTTTTCCCGGTTTTCTGCTATACTGTCCTCTGTATTATCATAGAAATGAGGTTCTTCCTATGGGAGATTTCTTTGGATTTGGCGGCTATACCCGTCCGGCAGAGGGGTATCTGTCCTGGCAGCATCTTCTGTTCGTCTCCATCCTTACAGGACTGATGATCCTGTTTGCTGTCTTGTTGGGCAAAAAGTACCGCTATACAGATACCTGCCGGAAAATCAAGGTTTTGATGATCACTGCCGTTATCTTAGACGGTGTGGAGCTGACTAAGATCATCATTCTGTGTCTGCGGTCGGAGGACCCTATGTACTGGGTGCACTGCCTGCCTCTGTTTTTGTGCAGTATTCAGCTGATCTCCGTTCCTTTGGCTGCCTTCTCCCGGGGGCGGCTGCAGGAAGCTTCTCTGGATTTTATCTGCATCTTCGGTCTTTTGGGGGCGGTGCTGGGAACTTACGGAGCCGGCAATAACTATGCCGCCTACCCTGTTTTGTCCCTGGACAATGTAGCTTCCGGCATTACCCATACCCTTTCCGGCTTTGCTGCTTTGTATATTTATATTGTAAAAGTGCACACCGTAAAGGGCAAAAATATGCCCCTTACCTGCATCATTCTTACAGGCTTCTGCGCAGCGGCTTTTCTTGTGAATTCCCTTACTGACTGCAACTATATGTTCCTGGTCCGGGGGGACGGCACCCCTTATGATATCCTCTACGATCTGTTAGGTGGAAATCCGGTCCTCTATCCGGTTTCTGTGGTGCTCCTGTTCTTTGTGTGCATCGGCATCTACTACGGCTGCTATGCCCTGACGAAAAGGAGGCAATTAAATAACACCTGTGTTTGATTGTTTATGTTAGGAACGGCAATGCCGTTCCTATATTTAACATTCTTTATAACATTATAACTAAAATTATAACAATCTTTTTCATTTTATCCCACTTGGCAGTTGATTTTTTCTGAAATATCGTTTATGATAACAGATGAAAATCCCAGTAAAAAAGGAGAGGATCTATCATGATCATTACCCAGAAAAAACCCATTGAAGAAGTAATGGCTATGGTGGGCGATGCCAAGACCGTTGCCATTGTCGGCTGCGGCAGCTGTGCTACCGCCTGTCAGACCGGTGGTGAGCCCCAGATCGCTGAGCTGACTGCGATTTTGGAGCAGGCTGGCAAGAAGGTGGTTGCTACCACTGTAGCGGACTACTGCTGTATGAATCTGGGCGTTAAGTCCAAGATGAAGCCCATCGTTGCTGCCAACCCCGACTGCGTCATCTGTATGAGCTGCGGCGACGGCGTACAGTGCGTGGCGAAAAATGCCGGCACCATTCCTACATATCCTTCCAACGATACCATGTATCTGGGCGAAGCTGTCCGCTTCGGTGTTTGGGAAGAAGCCTGCCGCTTCTGCGGTCAGTGTGTCCTGGGCAAGACCGGTGCCATCTGCCCCATTACCCAGTGCGCCAAGAGCCTGGTAAACGGTCCCTGCGGCGGTCAGAAGAACGGCAAGTGCGAGGTCAACCCTGAGAACGACTGCGCCTGGATCAAAATTTACGAGCGTCTGCAGGCTACCAATCAGCTGGATAAGCTGATGGAGACCCGTGAGGACAAGGGCTACGCCGCTGTGGCTTATCCCAGAACTATCAGCTTGAGGGGGAAGAAATAATGAGCAATTTGAAAGAAGCACTGGAATCCGGCAAGTTTGGCGTAACTGCCGAGATGGCACCCCCCAAGGGTTATGACTTTACCGAGCAGATGGAGGCAGCTGAGATCCTCCGGGGTAAGGTCCACGCTGTAAACGTTACCGATATGCAGTCCGCCTGTCTGAAGGCTACCGGACTGGGTCTGTGTATCAAGCTGAAGCAGGCTGGTATCGATCCCATTTTGCAGATGACCGGCCGTGACCGGAACCGTATGGCAATTATGGGTGATATCCTGGCTGCTGCCGGCTTCGGCATCGACACCATGCTGGCTCTCACCGGTGACCACCCTGTTGTGGGTGACTGCAAGGACACCAAGCCTGTTTACGATCTGGACTCCGTTGGCATTCTGAAGATGCTGACCAAGATGGAAGAAACCGGCTGCGACTGCGGCGGCAACGAGATCGTTGGCGGCGCTCCCAAGTTCTACAAGGGCGCTTCCGTAACACCTCTGTATGATCCCATCTTCCTGCAGGTGAATAAGCTTCGTCAGAAGGTAGAAGCCGGTGCTATGTACATTCAGACCCAGGGTATCTTCGATCTGGACACCTTCAAGCGCTTCCTGGAGATGGTGGATAAGGCCGGTATCAAGACCCACATCATGGCAGGTATCATTCCTCTGAAGTCTGCCGGTATGGCTAAGTATATGAATGAGAATGTTCCCGGTATCGATGTGCCTCAGCATATGATCGACCGCTTGGCCGCTGCTGCCGCAGAGGGCAAGGAAAAGG
>JAZQHW010000044.1:0-6356 GCA_045540795.1 Faecousia sp.
TTCTTTTGAGAATGATTTGGAGTGTACGATGACATATGCAAGTATTCCCACTCGATCGTACCTGTGGGCTTTGGTGTCATATCGTAGAAAGGGTATCTGCGGAAGATCGGCCTTTAAAAACTTTCGGTCTTCTTTCGTCAAGGCTTTGCCATCGGCGGATAAGACTGCAATATTGGCATAGCGCGCTTGCAGACTGTCGGGGATAATATTAAAGGGTTTTCCGTCCGGGAAGAAAACAGCATCTGTTGCCTGCTCCGGAAGCGACTTGGCAGCTTTATAAGTTGCCAGGTAGTAAATCGACAGAGGGAGCGCTGCCAAATTTGTGAAAAAATGAAGAGGCTGTCCGCGCAGTTTCATTTGACAGCGATACTGGAAATAGCCACGCTCGATGCCGTCCTTTGGCTGGGGAACGTGCGCAATATAGGCTTCCTGCTTATCCACAGGGTATGTAAAAACGCTGTTCTGTTTTTTGCCGATTGCCATCGCTATTTTTTAAGCCACTCTGTGCCCATAAGCATCTCTCCTGTTTTTCACTCCTTGCAGGTTCTTTTGTATCCTATCTTTTTTGCTGCGCCGAAAACCAGATTGATCCCGGTCTGCAGGGCAGCCCTCAGCCAACCCATTTCTTCGCTGCGTCTGTACATCACATAATAATACTTGACTATTTTCAGCACGCCGGCTTTGCGGTTGGTAATCGAACCGGAAGTGCGTACACGGTACCTTGCCAAAGGCTCGGCCAGCAGATGGCAAGGACAGTGCTTGACCACCTTCAGCCACATGGCATAGTCGTTTCTTTTTTTCAGGTCCGGTATCTGAATCAAGCCGACATGCTCTCTGTCGTACATAACCGTCAGACAGCCCACGTAATTATAGGCAAACATTTTGGCTTTCGTGACTTTTTTTGGTCCTGTCCACATAGTGCCGGTGGGTACGCCGTAATCGTCCATTTCTTCATACTGGGTATAGCTGAAATGGTAACCGTTTCTCTCCATAAAACGGATTTGCTTTTCCAGCTTTTCAGGCTTCCACAAATCGTCACTGTCTAAAAATGCTACCCACTTTCCTGCTGCCTCACGCAGCGCGTAATTCCGGGAAAGCGCAGCGCCGCTATTGCGTTCATTTTTCAGCAGACGGATTCTTTGATCCTTCCGGGCGTAATCTTCGACAATTTTCACCGAATCGTCACCGGACAGATCATCCACTATCAGAAGCTCCCAGTTTTGATATGTTTGCGCCTGGACCGACTCAATCGACTCTGCTACAAATTCTGCGCAGTTATACATCGGCATCACAATCGATACCCGTTCTGTTTTACTCATTTTTTACAAACCTTTTCTACAGAAGTATTCTTGTGGCCTTTTGCCTTGTTTGAGCCTTCCACCACACCACTGCCCAACAAAACCTTCGGCACTGTGGCAAACAGGATCCTGATATCCGTCCAGAACCCAAAACCATAGCGCACATCCCAACGCACCTTATCCGCAGGCATCACCAGGTCACGACCATTGACCTGGGCAAGACCGGTCACACCAGGGCGGACGGTATAGACACCAAAATGTTCGCGCATTCTGTGGATCTCCTCCTGGGAAATCAGGGGGCGGGGACCGACTAGGATCATATCGCCCTTAAGTACATTAAAAAGCTGCGGCAGCGCATCCAGAGACAACTTTCTGAGCACACGGCCCGCCCGGGTGATATACTTTTTGGGGTCGTCCACATCTTCGGTTGCCATATACTTTGGCGTGTCCAGTTTCATAGTGCGGAACTTATAGAGTGTAAAAAGCTTTCCGTTGCGACCGACTCTTTTCTGGCAAAACAGGACATTGCCGGGGTCATCTATGTAAACAACAAGTGCAATCAGCACGATGGGAACCAGTAAAACAGTCAGTCCTATTATGGAAAGAACAAGATCCAACGCTCTTTTTACGCCACAGTAAAATCTGCCGGACACATCCACACGCTGCAGATCCTGCAGATGCTCCTCCGTAAGTAAGTGCCGTTCTGTTGCATTGTCTGCAGAACTGTAAACTTGTGTTTCTTCTGTCAAGGTCGGCAATCTTTACAGCTCCTCATTTGTTCATTATTTTTTCTTCTCTGAGTACAGTTCGCGGAAGCATCTTCTACACAGCTGTCCGGCACCTTCCGCATAAAACTCTCTTTGCGTAACAGGTGTTTTAAAATCGTAAGCGGTCTCTTGCCCGCAGAGCACGCCCACGCAATAAGCAAATCGGGGGTGTCCGTGGGCTTCGTAGTACTGCTGCACAAGGCGAAATTTGGCGTTCCAAGGATTCTCCGGTCAGGTAGGGTGGATCATTAGAGCTTTTCCGGTGGTCTGCAGCATTTGCAAAGCTGCGGTATATGCATCCTGGTTGTGCTTGAAAAGCGCGATCGGCATAAACCCACCGTCCCAAAAACTGTTGATTTATCACATAATTCTCATTATCTGATAAATCTAGCGCAAAAGAGCAGTAATTTTCTTTTTAAATTATACTCCAAACCACATTAAAAATCAAGTAGTACCCTTGTTTTAGGGGAATCCCGCGGAAAAAAGCATACATATTTAACACATTTGAATACGACAAACGCACCCTCAATGCAGCTTTTTGCAAAACACAATGAGGGTGTGCCTTTGTGCGCCCAAAATTACCATTCCACAGATGCTCAAAAGCTTCTGTGGATTTCTTTTTACCACTTGAATAATCAAATCTGTACCTAAAACTAAAAGATGCTCTGCCGTAAAAAGCAGAGCATCTTGATTGTTTGCTGTCATATTGCTGTCAATAGCAAAACGAGAACTGTAAAATCCCTTGAAACCAGGGGCTTTTAGAGGTGTAGGATCATTCCCATTCGATGAAAGAATTTTGGCTTTGTGGATATGTAGTGGTTGCTGATGTAGTGGCATTCGAAATATAGTGCTATTATATCAGTTATTTTTCTTTCACCAGACTTTTGTGGATCAAAAGTTAGCTACAGTTTTTTGGAGATGTGTATCCGTATTATCGATTCCAATACGGTCATACTCACAACCATGAATTACTGATTCTGAGCTTTCTTTACAAGATGCTCTTCTCTTGCGCTTGTGCGTCCTTCCTCCTTAATATCGCCGGCTTTGGTAAGAGCGATCTTTGTCAGGAACGGGCCGACGATTTCGTAGATCAGAACGGCAAACAGGGTGATATTGCGGACGATAGCACCGTCAGAGCCAAGCTCGATCGCCTTGATTGCCATACCGAGTGCAACACCTGCTTGAGGGAGCAAGGTAATACCGAGGTATTTGACGATGTTGGGATCGGACTTTGTCATTTTTGCGCTGATATTTGCGCCGAAGTACTTACCGATAGAACGGGCAATTATATAGACGATACCAACGATCACGACAGCCACATCCGTGAATACCGAAAGCTCCAGCTCCGCGCCACTGATAACGAAGAACAAAATGAGAACAGGCGTGGTCCATCTGTCAGCCCTCTCCATCAACTCCTCAGACACCTCGCATATATTGCAGAACACGGTGCCAAGCATCATACAGGCAAGCAAAGAAGAGAAACCGATATGAATGCCGCCAACATCAAACTTCAGGCAGGCGATAGCAACAGTCATCATAACGAAGGTAACCGAAACAGCCATTCTCTTGGACCGGGAATGGAAATACTTTTCGCATAGTGTAAAAAGCAGTCCCATAATAAAGCCGAGTCCCAAAGAAAGAACGACCTCAAGCAGGGGCTCCAAAATAACGGAAAGTACGTCAACCGCCCCGGTGCTGACAGATTTTGCAACACCGAAGGAAATAGCAAACACAACAAGACCAACCGCATCATCCAGCGCAACCACAGGGAGTAAAACATCCGTAACAGGGCCTTTTGCTTTGTACTGCTTTACTACCATCAGGGTCGCGGCAGGGGCTGTAGCTGTTGCAACAGATGCAAGAATAATGGCAGCAGGAAGCGACAGTTTATCCGGCATAAGGAAATGTAGTCCGATCAGCGCCGCGTCAACAACGACGGTAGTGAACAGCGCCTGCACAATACCGATGACGGTTGCCTGTTTGCCAATCTTTTTAAGCTGTGCGAGGCGGAACTCATTACCCATGGCAAATGCAATGAAGCCCAGTGCCAAATCAGAGATCAGACCAAAGCTTTCCATTTGGTCTGCTGTAATGCCGATTCCGGGAATGCCGATTGCACCAAGGACAAACGGACCGATCAGAACGCCGGAGATCAGGTATGCAGTAACTGCGGGAAGTTTTACTTTTTTTGCAAGTCTTGATAGGAGAAGACCCGCCAGCAGTGCGATGGAGAGACTCAGAAAAATACTCGCTGTTTGAGTCATTAAATACGCCTTCTTTCAAAATCTTTTTCAGAGTTTAATCATCCAGATGTGAAGTGAGGGTATTAAAATGCTCTCATAAGATATCTATAATGGTTTTGCTCTGTTTTACTAATGTTGCATTATATCACTTTTGTGAAAAAATGCAACTGCCTGCGCCATTTTTCAGCGACGCAACTATGCATCACCGAAAAGCTGTCATAGTAGAACATTAACGATTCCCATTCGATGGTACCCACGGCGATCATACCAGTTATTTTCTTTTACGAAAGCTTTGTGGGGCAAGAGAAGCTGTCCCAGACTTTTCAATGTGTTCTTCATACTTTTTCATAGCGCTGGGAGTCACACCGGTGTGGCGCTTAAAAAGCTTGCTGAAGTATTTCATATCCGACATACCGATCGCCTCTGCCACTTCGCTAACGGTATAGTCACCGGTCTTTAGGAGCGTGACGGCTTTTTGTATCCGCAGTTTATTTCGGTATTCCACCGGTGTCATTCCCAGGCATTCCGAAAAGATCCATCGAAAACGCCCTGTGGAGAGACAGCACATCTGTGCCAGCCTATCCACTGAAAAATTCTCTGTATAATTACTCTGCAAGTAGCTGAGACCTGCCTTGATCTTCCGGTATTGTGCATCCAATTCCGAGCGATTTGTATCCCGTGCCATTTCGCACAGTAGCTTAAAGGACAACGACAGACGCTCCAGCCAGTCAAACGGGCCAATGGCATCGGATTTTGCAGCTAACTCCTCCAGCAGCCCCCGGTATGCCCCGTGGGAGTCGTTAAACAGAATGTCGGGCACTTCTCCGAATCGAATAGGCTGTCCCTCGGCGTTGTGCAGAAGAAGATCGATCACCATAAATTCCGAATCCTCCAGCCAGTGGGAGCGGTATGCCGTTTCTCCGGGCAGATAGACCATATCCTTGTTGCCTGCGCGCAGCTGATTGCCCTTCACAAAAAAGAAGCCTGTTCCCTTGGTGATATAAACAAACCGTTCAACAGGGGTCGGTTGCATAATATATTGGTGATCCGCCGGGCGCGCATAGGGCGTAATGCGCAGCTCCAGCAAGGATAGTTGGCTGATACACGCGTGTGCCAGATCTGTCATTTTCATATCTTTTCACCTCCTTGCCAGTATAACACTGTGTAAAATGGCTGTCAATTCATTCGTTGATCGCATTCGTTTTTTACGAATTTACAGTTTGTTTGCCCCTTTCTATTGAAAAAAAGCGGCGCTATAATGGGAAGGTAATAAAAGACAAAGGAGTTTCTCTATGGATAACAACCTGACCCAAAAAGTAAAAGAGTTTGCCTACAGCATCGGTGCAGACCTGGTTGGTATTGCCAATGTGGAGCGATATGCCAATGCACCCATCCAAATGAGTCCCCAGGGAATTTTGCCTACGGCGAAATCCGTCATTGTTTGCGCCATTCATCACCCGGACGCTGCCATTGAGCTGGATGGCGAGGTCCACCCACAGGTTATTGGACCCTATCGGGTGCAATATTCTATGAACAACAAGCTGGATTATATGTCCTTTGCCATCGCACGGATGCTGGATAGTCTGGGTCACCAGGCAGTGCCCATCGCCAGCTCCAATATCTGGCGTTACCGTGGATACAAGGAGTTGGATGCCACCTTTGCACCGGATATTAGTCACATTTACAGCGGTGTTTGTGCCGGCTTGGGTGAACTGGGCTGGAACGGTCTGTGCATCACCCCTGAATACGGTGCCAGAAACCGTTTTGTTTCCATCATCACCGATGCAGAACTGACCCCCACCCCCTTGTATAACGGTCCCAAGATCTGTGATATGTGCGGTGAGTGTATTCGCAAGTGCCCCACCAACGCCTACCGGAAAGAGGTAAACGGCAAAAAAAATGTGATCGTGGAAGGCAAGGATCATATTTTCTGCAACAAGAACCTGTGGCGCTGTGCCTGGGGTGAGCATTTCAATTTAGATCTGGATCTGCCCATTCCTGAAAAGGTAGACGAGAAGGTCCTTTTGGACCACATTGCCGAGCACGGG
>JAZQHW010000045.1:0-6904 GCA_045540795.1 Faecousia sp.
CTTGGGCGTTCTGACACCAATGGAGAAACACCACAGCTATCTATTGGCAGCATAAAAAGACTTCCGGTAACCCAAAATAGGTCACCGGAAGCAAGAAAATTTTTATTTTATTTCACTGTCTACTTGACGGGGTGCAGTTCACATTTTGAGACAACCCCTCTTTTGATGGAGGGTATCCGTAATGCTCCTTAAAGGCTTTGCTGAAATACAGCGGATCGTTAAAGCCGGAAAGCAGTGCCACCTGGGCAATGCTGTTATATTCTCCGGTTTCCAGAATCGCCTGAGCATGGGCAAGGCGGCGATTTAAAATGTATTTTTTAGGGGTAGTACCAAATCGGGAAAGAAATAGCTGCCGGAAGTAGGTATCGGAGATTCCACACAGACGGTGGAGCTGACTGACGGCAAGCTCCGGTGAAAAGAGTTGTTTTTTCAGGTGTACAATTGCCGGGGTGAGCTTCTGCAGCTCAGAGTTGGTTTTGTAATCGGTTTTGGCTGGCTGACTGATATAGGACAAAAGCTCATAAAACAAGGAGAGCAATCGGTAATGCTCACTGGTGGATTCGGGGAAAAGCAGATTGTTCAAGCGGTTTTTGAAATGAGAGATATCCATTTGATGGGACAGAGAAAACAACATCGGATGGGGGGAGGGGATATCTCCCAGGAAGTTGATCAGAACGTATTCGCTTTCCTCCTGACTGGTCCTTTGTACCAGATAGGATGTTCCCTTGGGAAGAAAGAGCATATCCTGGGCTGACAGCACCATAGCAGAATCCCGGAAGGTATAAAGACTGGTGCCGCTGAGCTTAAAAACGAAGGCGTGGGTAGAGCGGTTTTCATAATACCGGTGAAGAGAGGATGGCCCGCGAATTACATTGCAAACTTCTAAATTCTCTATATTGGAAAACATATGCATATCACCTGAGTTAATAATTTTATTTATTTACAGCATAAAAAATGTGAGTGTTATATATTTCCTGTTCTGAAAAATCCATATAGTTATAGTATTTCTATTTACTTTTTTTGTCAAGAAGCTATAGTGTTGGTTGAAAAATAAATCTTGGAGGCTTTTTATGACGATCGTATTTGAACAGGTGTGCCTGTTATTTGCTTTTGTGATCATAGGCTATGTTCTGGCAGCAACAAAAAAGGCGGATCACAGCAAGCTGCTTTCCGTTCTGGGATTTTATATCTTTTTGCCTGCCAATGTATTCCGCACCTTTGCGACAAATTTTACGCCGGAGTACCTTTCCCAAAAATACCCGGTGATACTGGTATCTGCGGTGTTTGTTGTGGTGATGTTTTTCCTCAGTGTTCCTGTGAGTAAGCTGCTCTCCAAAGATTCTTATCAGCAGCGGATCTACCGGTACTCAATGATCTCCCCCAACTATGGGTATATGGGCTATGCTCTGGCAGGCGGTGTTTTTGGCAGCCAGGTGCTGCTGGATGTGATGATGTTTGCCATTCCTCTTTCCGTCTATACATACACATTGGGTTACTGCAGTCTGACCAAAACCAAGCCTACTGTGAAAAAACTGCTCAGTCCGGTGAATATCGCGCTGCTTTCCGGTATGGTGGTGGGATTTTTTGGGATCCCGGTGCCGGATTTTGCCACAAAACTGCTGGATAAAGCGGTGAACTGTATGGGACCTATCAGTATGCTGCTGACCGGTATGGTCATTTCGGAATATCCCCTGCGGGAAATGTTTGTCAATAAGTCTGTCTATGTGATGTGCGCCCTGCGGCTGCTGGTGATCCCCTGCACGGTGGGCGGGATCCTGCTGCTTATCGGAATGGAGGAGGTGCTGCTGCCTACCTTGCTGATTCTGTCTTTGTCTTGTGGTATGAATACCATCGTATTCCCCAAGCTCATCGGAGAGGATTGCAGATCCGGTGCAGCGCTTGCCTGTATCAGCAGTATCCTCTGCTGCGTCACGATTCCTTTCTGTTTTTGGCTGTTTGGCTTGCGTGTCTGACGGGTTCTTTTTCGTTGGTTTGACAGATATGCTATAATAAAGGTGGCTCTGTTGACCAAGGAAAGGAGTGTGTCCGTATGAAAGAAGTTTTGTATTGGATCGTGGGGATCATTGCCAAGCTCCACGACGGTATTATGCAGCTAAACAACACCTTTGAAGGAAACTTTTCGGATAAGGAACTGCATTTTCTGGTGATCGGCATCATCGGTATGGCAATGCTCTTTGTGATCTATCCGCTTTTTAAGTACCTGGCAAAGCGAAATCACGAAATGGTGATTGCCTGGATCTATGTGTTTACGGTCATCGTGGTGATCACCTTCGCCATCGAGATCGGACAGAAGATCACCGGCACCGGCAATATGGAGTTTGCGGACATTATGTTCGGTTTGGTAGGCTTTTTGGCAATGTTTTTGGTGTTCTGTATATTCAGAGCCGCATACCACGGGATCTGCAAGCTGATCCGCTATTTAAAGAACAAAAAAAAAGGCGCTTTTGAGCGTAAATAAAAAATGTGGGCCTTACGGAGCAATGCCACTAACTTAGTGACATTGCTTACGTAGGTCCACATTTTTATCCCCCTGGGGGGCTTACAAAGAAAAATGAACTGTGCTATACTCAACCTAACAACAAGTAAGGAACGGAAAAAATGAACCAGTTGCAGAAAGAAAAAAGCAAAATATGGCGCAGAGGAATCCTGATAGGCACGCTGATCCTGGCAGTTATTTTGCTGGGAGCGGTGTGCCTGTTTGTGGGTTCTTCCAATATGACGCTGCAGGAGGGCTGGAAGGCTCTGCTGGGAGAGGGCACAGCTGCCCAGACCCGTATTATTTGGAATATCCGGATCCCCCGGGTGCTGGCTGCGATCATTGCCGGTGCTGGCTTGGCAGTTTCCGGCCTCATTATGCAGACCACGTTGAATAATTCTATGGCTTCGCCTGCTACGTTAGGTGTTTCCAATGCGGCAGTGTTTGGCGCGAATCTGTCGATTATTGCTTTTGCCGGCGGATTTCTTTCGGTAAATAACAATCCTTTGCTCTTTGATGCCGGGGCAAATCCCTATGCTACAGGACTTTTGGCATTTGTGTTCTCTGTGCTTTCGGTGCTGGTGATTTTGGGACTGTGTACTGTCCGGGGATTCTCCCCCAATGTGGTGGTTTTGTCCGGCATTGCCATTGGCTCGTTGTGGACGGCAGCTACTACAGTTTTGCAGTTTTATGCAACGGATGTGGGGCTTTCCGCAGCGGTGGTATGGAGCTTTGGTGACCTGGGAAGAGCCACCTATCGAACGGATGCTATTATGTTTGCCGTGGTGCTGGCAGGAAGCGTATTCTTTATGCTGATGTCCTGGAAGTACAATGCGCTGCTCAGCGGTGAAGCTACGGCAAAAACCATGGGCATCCAGGTGGAACGGCTGCGATTTATTTCCTTGCTGCTGGCATCGCTGATCACGGCGGTGTGCGTATCCTTTTTGGGCGTGATCGGTTTTGTGGGCGTTATTTGCCCCCACATTACCAAAAAACTTTTGGGGCAGGATCACAGGATCACGATTCCGGTGTCTTGTCTTAGCGGCAGTTTATTGCTTCTGCTGGCAGATACAGTGTCCCGGAGCTTGGGGAGCGGTTCTGCTCTGCCGGTGGGTGCGATCACATCCCTTTTGGGTGCTCCTTTCTTTATTGCCATTATCTTTAGCAGAAAGGAGAACCATTGATGCTGAAAATTGAAGATTTAAATTTCCGCTACAGTAACCGGGGAAACTTTGTTCTGAACGGTGCTTCATTGGAATTGAAGCAAGGGGAAGTGGGCGTACTGCTGGGCAAAAACGGCTCAGGTAAGACTACATTATTTAAGAATATACTGGGCATTGAAAAGCCAAAAAGCGGCAAGATCTCCTTTGACGGAGAGAATTTACTGAAAATGCCCCGGAGGGATCGGGCGAGGCGAATCGCCTATGTTCCCCAGCATATCCACTTCGGTGATCTGACAGTATTCGATTCTGTGCTGATGGGAAGAGTGTCCTACTTTGGTATCAAGGCTGGACGGGAAGATTATGAGGCGGTGGAAAAGATCCTGAAAGATATGCAGCTTCTGGAATTTGCCGACCGCAGCGCAGAAGCTCTTTCCGGTGGTGAAAAGCAGAAGATCGCCATTGCCCGGGCAATGGCACAGGAGCCAAGCTTTATGGTCTTTGATGAGCCCACCGGCAATTTAGATATTGCCAACGAGCAGCTGATCATCCGGGAAGCCAAGAAATTGGCAAAGGAGAAGAATATCAGTATCCTTTCTTCTCTCCATGATCTAAACCAGGCGTTGTATTTTGGTGACAAGTTCTTCTTCCTGAAAGATGGTATCGTCAAATATGCCGGAGGAAGAGAAACAGTTACGGAAGCGGTTATTCAGGATGTTTTTGATATCGATGTAAAAATCGTCCGGATCAACGAACAAACAGTTATTTTAGGAGGGTATCAAAATGGGTTGTAAAAAATGGATCGCACTTTTCCTTGCAGCCGTAATGCTGCTTTCTTTGTGCGCTTGCGGAGCAAAGGATTCAGAAGAACCGGTGCTGCAAGAAACTACAGCACCGGTTGCTACACAGGACACTACCGGAGAAACCGGCGAAACTACCGGTGTAGTGACAGTTACGGATATGATCGGCAGAGAAGTGAAGCTGATGCCCGGAGATTTCAAACGGGTGGTTTGTGTCGGTGCCGGTGCGCTGCGGATGTACTGCTATATTGGGGATGTTTCCCTGCTTTGCGGTGTGGAAGATATCGACAATACTGCTTTGGAAGAGCGTCCTAAAATGTTCGATGCTACGGCAAGACCTTATATGCTGGCATACGGCGAAACCTTCCAAAACCTGCCTTCCTGCGGTGTAGGCGGACCGATGGCACAGGCAGCAGAGGCAGAGAAGATCCTGGCTTGTGAGCCGGATATCGTGATCTCTGAATTTGAGGATGTGGAGAAGGCAGATGCGCTGCAGGAGCAGCTGGGTGTGCCGGTGATCACTTTGAAGGCTGGCGCTAAGGGTGTCTTTGATCCTGTGTTTGCAGGCTCTATGCGTCTGTTAGGCACACTGTTTGATAAGGAAGCAGAGGCAGAAACACTGATCAGCTTCGTGGAACAGGAAAAGTCAGCCATTGAAGAACGCGTGGCGCAGATCCCGGAGGAAGAGAAACCCAGTGTTTATATCTGCGGACTGGGTAATTGGGGCACTGCTGACCATTTGACCACTGCGGAAAATTATATTTCCTTCCAGATTGCAGGCGTAAAGAATGTCATCAGCGGTTTGGGTATGGATGGTGTAGGTCCTATTGAGGAGGAAAAATTCATTGCCGAGGGAGAAAATATGGATATTATGATCCTGGATGCCGCGGCGGTGAAGAATATTAAGCCTCTGTATGCTGAGGACCCTAATATGTTCGACACCTGTAAGGCTTGGCAGAACGGGGAAGTTCACCTGGAAATGGCATACAATGCCTACTATACCAATTTTGAGATATCATTGATCAACACCTGGTTTGTAGCAAAAACTGTCTATCCGGAAGCCTTCGCAGATATTGATATCGCCCAAAAGACCACCGAAGTGACCCGGGCATTTTTGGGTACAGACCTGGCAGATGCCATCTTTGCCTGCCCCGGCAGCTTTGGCGGCTATCAGAAGATCGACACGGCAAGCTTCTTTGGCTAATAAAAAGAGAAAAATGTGATATTTTTATGAAAAAGAAACGGAAGGAATATTCCTATGGAGAAAAAGGATATTATCGAATTTTTTGACCGGTGTGCCCCTACCTGGGATGCAGAGATGATCAAAAGCGATCAGATCATCGGAAAGATCCTGGATAACGCCGAGGTGGGAGAAGGGATGGATATTCTGGATGTTGCCTGCGGCACCGGTGTAATGTTCGATTATTATTTGCAGCGGGGCGTAGCTTCGGTCACCGGCATTGATATTGCTCCGGAGATGGCAAAGATCGCAGCGGAAAAGTATGCGGCAGAGCCAAAAGTGCAGGTTATCTGCGGAGATGTGGAGGAATATACCTTTCAGAAAAAATATGACCGGATCGTGGTATATAATGCCTTTCCTCATTTTCCGTGCCCCAAGCGGCTGATCAAGATTCTGGCAGGCCTTTTGAAAGAGGACGGACGGCTTACCGTTGCCCACGGAATGAGCAGGGAAGCCATCGACAACCATCACAGTGGTGCTGCCAGCAAGGTTTCCAACGGGCTTATGAGCGCAGACAGCTTAAAAAAGATCTTCGATGCCCACTTCACTGTGGAAGTGGTGATCTCGAACCGGTATATGTACCAGGTCAGCGGCGTCAAGCGGGATGTACTTGCCCATTCTCATGGTGGCAGTGTCCATAGTCACGGCGGTTTGACCCATTGTCATACCCACGGGGAGCTGGAACACGACCATATACCTGGCGAAAACGCAACACCCCTGGAAGAGCTGCTGGTGATGATGAAATATCTGGTCACCCATAACGATGCCCATGCCCAGGAAGTGGCAGAGCTTGCCCGGGAATTGATGACCGCCGGGAAAAATGCTGCTTACGACGCGGTGATGGATGCAGTGTCCGACTTTGATATGGTCAATGCCAAGCTGGCTGCAATACTGGAGCAGCTGAATACAGAGGAAATCCTATAGTAAAACCGACCTCGTTTGAGGTTGGTTCAGGCTGTCGAAAAAATGATTTTCGACAGCCTGACAGAGGTCAAAGGAGCCGCAAAGACGAAGAAAACGATCTCGTCGGCGTACAGATGGTACGGTAGAGATCGTTTTCTGAAGTAAGTCAAATGCCTTGCGAAGCAAGCCTTTTTCATTTTTAATGTATAAAACAGTTTTGTAATTTTATATAACTCAAGATATAGAAAAGCTGTAAATCGTTAAACTTGCGTTTGACGGTTTGCGGCTTTTTTGACACTCTGAA
>JAZQHW010000046.1:0-5076 GCA_045540795.1 Faecousia sp.
CCCCGTCGAAACCAGTTCACCCCCATTTAATATTGGAGAGCTGACAACATATTGGGGTACGGTGGGTTGTTAAAACAACCCACCGGGGATTATCAGAATCTTCCGTAGGGATCCTTCAGTTTGTTGGGAGCAGGATATGCTTTTCCATGGGTATCTACGGTAATGGATGCGATCTTTTGCTCCTCCAAGGGACGGTCCTGGGAATCGGTTTTCACAGAAGCAATGGCGTCCACCACTTCCAAACCGGAGATGACTTTGCCGAAAGCAGCATACTGACCGTCTAAGTGACGGGCATCCTCGTGCATCAGGAAGAACTGGCTGCCGGCAGAGTTGGGGGATTGGCTTCGTGCCATAGATAAAACGCCCCGCTTGTGCTTCAAGCTGTTTTCCACACCGTTGTAGAAAAACTCACCTTTTATGCAGTAGCCGGGACCGCCCATACCGGTTCCCTCGGGACAGCCACCCTGGATCATAAATCCGGGAATGACACGGTGGAAGATCAGACCGTCATAGAAATTATGGTTGCACAGGTCAATAAAGTTATAGACGCTCTGGGGAGCAATTTCGGGATACAGCTCGCCCTCCATAACGCTTCCGTTTTCCATTGTGATCTTAAATGTAGGATTCATATCAGTACCTCTCTTTCATTGCACGGTCCATCTGACGCTTGGCGTCCCGTTCTGCGGCAGACTGCCGTTTATCATACAATTTTTTACCTTTACACAAGCCGACCTTAACCTTCACTCTGCTGCCTTTAAAGTAGACAGACAAAGGAATCAGGGAATAACCGTCTTGTTTTACTTTTCCCAATAGCCGCATAATTTCCCGTCTGTGCATAAGCAGACGGCGTACACGCCGGGGATCTTTATTAAATATATTACCTTGTTCGTATGGGGAGATATGCATCTGGTTTAATAATAATTCACCGTCTTTAATTCCACACCAGGCATCTTTCAGATTTAATGTTCCCTGACGGATGGATTTTACTTCTGTTCCGCAGAGCTCAATCCCGGCTTCCATTTCCTCTTCTACGAAGTATTCGTGGTAAGCCTCCCGGTTTCTCGCCATAACACGGATGTTTTCCTTTTCCAGATGTATCACCTCCTGTAGTTGACCTATGTGGTATTATACCATATATGTCAAGGGTTTTAAACGGGAAACAGGAATTCTTCCAGCGCCTTTGTGGATGCAAATGTATAATCACAAAGAGAGGACATTGTGGCGCATAATTCCGGATGATCTGCTTTGCCCCATTGGGCAAAGCCTACACAGATCCCTACTTGACTTGCCATATCATATGCCGGCTTCATATCATCGATCACCAGCAGGTCCTGGGGCTTTAGATCGTATTTTTCCATAGTTGCTATCAGGGGATAGGGGTTAGGCTTCCGCTTCTGTTCCGGAAGATCCCAGCCGAATATGATATCCGGAAGGATGTTAAAATGTGTTAGATAGTCACGTTGGATGATCTCCTCACTGGAATGGGATACAACACATATAATTCCACCGGATTCTTTTTGCTTTTGAATGATTTCTTTGATTCCCGGATATGGGGCAGGAATATGATTTCGGATATATTCTTTCCAACCGGTGTATTCTTCGGCAAGCTCCTGTTCGGTAAAAGCATATTTTTGTCGGCACATTTCTGCAAAACCCGTATAGAAGCAGCCGTGCATATATTCTTCTTTTGTGATTGTTGCTCCGGGACGGAACCGGTCCAGTATGTAACAGAAATAAGGATAATTGATGGTGGACTCACTTTGAACGACCGTATCATCGTGATCCAATACCAGACAGGGATATTTTAACATATAACCACCCCTTTTTACGGTATTATACCAAAATACACAGAGGGAAACAACTATAAAATTCCACTTGCTATATACGAACAAATGTACTATAATATAGAAAAGAGGAAAAGGAGGGGCTGATATGGAGCGAAGTATTCTCCCTGTAGATGTGATCTCTGTATTCAGTGCCAATGGCGATATCCGTCCGCTCCGGTTTCGGATGGAGGATGAAAAGCACCGCCTTCTGCGTGTGGATATTGATGAAATTATCAGCTGTAAAAAGATCCAATATGTTGGGATCGAGGCGCAGATATTCCTGTGCCGTGCTACAGTAGAGCACCGGAAATGGCTTTTTGAATTAAAGTATACGATTCGCAGTCATTGCTGGTGTTTAACAAGAAAGGTGTATTGATTATGGCGGAACGAATTATTTTCCATGTGGATGCCAACAGTGCGTTTTTGTCCTGGTCCGCGGCATATCGGGTAAAGGTTTTGGGGGAGGAACTGGACTTGCGGCAGATCCCTTCTGTTGTGGCAGGGGATAAGGCGTCCCGCCACAGTATTATTTTAGCCAAGAGTGTTCCGGCTAAAAAATACGGGATTCAAACCGGAGAGCCGTTATTCCAGGCATTGGAAAAATACCCTGATCTGGTGGTGGTACCGCCGGATTATGCTTTGTATGTGGAGGCATCCAGGCATTTTGTTGAGATGCTCCGGCAGTTTAGTCCCAAGGTTGAACAGTATTCCATTGATGAAGCCTGGGTGGATATGACAGGGACACAACGGATATTTGGCACACCGCGGCTGGCAGCGGAGAAAATGCGTCAGCGAATATGGGAAGAGCTGGGGTTCACCGTCAATATCGGAATATCCACCAACAAGCTGTTGGCAAAGGTAGCCGGAGATTTTGAGAAGCCCAATAAAGTGCATACCCTGTTTCCGGAAGAGATGGAAGCAAAAATGTGGCAGCTTCCTGTACGGGATCTCTTTTTGGTGGGCGCTGCAACAGAAAGAAAATTAAACAGGCTGGGGATCTATACCATTGGTGATTTGGCAAAAACAGAGTTGTCCATATTAAAAAAGCAACTGGGCAAACACGGAGAAACCATCTGGCATTTTGCAAACGGGAGAAATGCAGACGCAGTCATATCAGAGCCTGTGGACAATAAAGGCTATGGAAATTCGGTAACCACCCCGAAGGATGTAACCACTTATGATGTAGCCCATCAAGTGTTATTAAGTCTTTGTGAAACAACTGCGATGCGGATGCGCAAGGATGGAAAATACGGCGGTTGTGTGACGGTACATTTGCGAACTTGTGAATTTAAGCACTATTCACATCAAAAAACTTTGCATGGAGCAACCAATATAACGGAGGAATTATTCCAGGCAGTGTGTGAAGTTTTTGATGAAATGTGGGATGGGCAAATTCCGTTGCGGCAGTTAGGTGTGCAGATGACCCGGTTGGCAGATGATCCCTATCGGCAGTATGATCTGTTTTCCGGTGTATCACCGGTTCAGTATGAACGGAAAATACGACTGGATGAAACAGTGGATGCCCTACGGGATAAATTTGGAGAAGATATTATCCGAAGGGCAAAATTTGCACAGGATCCTGAGAATCATATGACCGGCGGCTTGGATAAAGCCCGGCGCACCGGTGTGACAAAACCTGTTCCAAAGGAATTTGAGGGCTGGAAATGAAGAAGATACTGTGATAAAATATAGTGATGCATAAGGAGGTGCTTAAATTGCCGGTTGTGAAATTTTACAGGAATGATCCCAATGCACCAAAACCAACGATGCCTGCCCATTTAGGTGTTAATGTACTGATCACCTGGAACGGAAAGCTGCTTTTGGAAAAGCGCAGGGACTGTGACTTATGGGGCTTGATCGGTGGTGGTGTCAAGAAACAGGAAACGGAAATTGAGGCTATTACCCGGGAAATATATGAGGAACTGGGCTTGCGTATTTCCGGTAAGGATCTGAGAAAGCTGGCGGTTTATGGAGAGCCGGGGCGTATCGCGGCTTTTCAGGATGGAAGCATCTGGCGAATGGTGATCGTGGTGTATGCATTGGAGCTGGAGGAGGAGCCGAAGCTGCGGATCAGTGCCGAATCCCGGCAGCTGCGATTTTTCTCCCGGGAAGAACTTAAGGACATTGAGATCGTAGTCACTCATAGTGATATTGTTGAGGATTGGTTTTAACAATTTGTCTTCGGAAAGGAGAAAAGACAAATGGTGTATTTATATGCACACTGCACAACGGAGCTATAAAAACTGTCTGTTCCATAGAGAATAAAAATTTAGGAAACCGGAGGAACTTCTTATTGAAGCGCTTCCGGTTTTTGCTGTGGGAATCGTAAAATGGAAAAATATACGAAAATTGAAATAATACTTGTATATTCAAATATACTGTGTTATTATACAATTTGACGGTGCAGTATCCTAGTCAAGACCATCAGCTTCCAGGTAGGGCCTAAAAATCCTATGAAGGGCATATCGATGAAGTCTCTGGTGCCTGCTTTTTACGCCCAGTTTAGGGTGGGTGCTGGGGGTTAAGGATCCCGGGCGCACTTCAATGGCATGAAGTATACGACCCGGCTTCCGCGGAGACCCGGTATTGTGTGACGGAGTTGAGAACTCCTTTTGGGAAGCCGCTTCGCACACGAGCCAGGTATGAACCTGCAAGGTGGTGCGCAGAATCGCGTGCTGCGTGCAGTGTAGCCTGCCTTGAGTGAGTATGTGGGGAAAGAGGACAAGTATCAGACGTTGTGGCCAGACGGCTGGTATTATCGCTTCTGGAAACCATCCTTGCAAAAGAGGCTAAGAGACGGATCGTTTTGCTGTGGAAAACACCTAGGCTGTCCTAAAGGGGCAGACAGGGGATTACAGTACGGACTAAGTGGCAATCGGGTATCCGGGCGGGCAACACCCGGACGGACGGATCAAACGGGAACGGCCTGCGCGGCAACGGCAGGTTCTGTCCGGTGAAACACAACCCGACCTAAGCCGTAAGATTTATCCTGTCTGCTACCGTCTTATCATAAAAAAAGGGGATAAAGACCGTGTCTAAATCCGATCCTGCGTCACAAAGAAAAGAGCGCAATAAGACGATCCGTTGGGTCGTCACAATCTCTTTGGTAACCATTCTGATCTCCGGTACGATTTCTTTTGTTTCTGATGAGATCATGGCCAACAGCTCCATATTTGTGGCATTTTTGATCCTTCTGGCCATCGTGATGGTGGGCATTCTCTTTGATGTGGTGGGTGTTGCGGTCACCTCT
>JAZQHW010000047.1:0-2512 GCA_045540795.1 Faecousia sp.
TAAGTCAAATGCCTTGCGAAGCAAGCCTTTTTCAATTTTAATGTATAAAACAGTTTTGTTATTTTATATAACTCAAGATATAGAAAAGCTGTAAATCGTTAAACCTGTGTTTGACGGTTTGCGGCTTTTTTGACACTCTGAGAGGCACCCGATTTTTCGGGTGCCTCTGTTAAAATTTTGCCATAATTGCTGCTGTGCCCTGTGCCAGCTGCTCCGGAGTGACTCCGGCTTCTGCCAGCAGCACTGCCTCAGTTTGGCTGCCGTGGGGAACTGCCCAGGCGCCGGCATCGGTGCCCGGTGCCAAAAGTCCACCCATTTGGGCAAAGGCAGCTACATTTTCCATAGCACTTTCCAGGATCTGCACCACTGCAGCTTCTGAAAATCTGCCTTTTCCCCGGAGATTTCCAATGGTGCTCAAGGTAGGCACCCAAACCGTTCCCATTTCCTTCATTGCCGCCAGAGCATCGGCATCCAGATAAGCGCCGTGCTCCACAGAATCTACACCGGCTGCAGCCGCTGCCTCCACCGTCCGGGCTCCGTTACTGTGGACCATTACGGAAAAACCCTCTTCTTTGGCAATATGGATCAGCTCCCGGATCCGGTCCACCGGTAACCCCTCCTGGGTCAGTACACCAAACCGGTCAAAATCCATCAGCCCGGAGATCATTAGTTTAATGAAATCTGCACCTGCCTGCCGGTGTGCCTTTATAAGGTTTACATAATTTTCCAAGGTATCATAGGTCGTGCCGATAAAGCTGCCGTAGTGACCCCTTTGACACAGAGGCGCCAGGGGTGTACGGTAAGTGATCCCGTATTCCGGTGCCAATTTCCGGGCAAAGGCACCCACACCCCAGCGGTCACCGCCGTCCCGAAGGTAGGTATAGCCCAGATCCCGGTAGGTTTTCAAGGTATTCCGGACAAAGGGCACATCCACACCGTTTTTGTGCCGGGCAATGGCTTGTTTCCAGTCCACACCGTCCAGCACCATATGCATATGACAGTCACAACGCATATTACACAATCACCGCACCCTCTTGAGAAAGCTTGTCGATCTGCTCCTGTGTATACCCCAGCTCTTCCAAAACCTTCTGAGTATCCTGACCTTTCCGGCGGTTGGGTTCTGTGGGATTGGCTTTCATATCCTCCATATCAAAGGGCGCTGTGGGTACTATGTGAGTATAGTTGGGATACGCCACCTTCTCCACAAAACCGTTTGCCCACGCCTGCTCATCCTCAGAAACGTCGGCAAAATGCGCCATTTTTACGGAGCTTGAGCCGTAAGGCTCCAGCAGTGTCATCCATTCATCCCGGTTTTTGGTCATAAGCAATGCTTTCATAACCTCATAACGGGCTTTTGCTTCCGTTTTGGCATTTTCATCCTTCCAGATAGGATCCTTCAAAAGCTCTGTATTCCCCGTAATTTCAAAGAGTCTTTCCGGTTTGAAACCGGAAAGATAGATCCACTCACCGTCAGCACAACAAAACGCTCCGCTTGTAGCTTTGTGCTGCCAGCGTGCCATAGGCAGCTGTTGCCCGAAGGGGCGCTGTGACTTCACCGTCATAGTGCTCATAGCAAAGGCACCGATATGGTACAGGCTGGATTTCACATACTGCCCCCTACCGGAAAGCTGCCGCTGGAGGACAGCTGCCAGGATCTGCATAGCCAGGTTCGTGCCGGTATAGCTGTCTCCCACACCGGCAGGTGCCATCACAGGATGATAGTCTTCAGTAAGTGATGCCGTATCCACCAGAAAACCTGACCGGGACCAGAAGGCAGTGGTATCAAAAGCAGGCTTGTCCGCATCCGGACCCTTCTCACCGAAGCCCAAAACAATGCCGTAGATCAGTCTGGGATAGCGCTCCTTCAGTTGGTTATAGTGCAGACCCAGCCGTTCCAGTGCTGCCGGGCGGTTGTTGGTGATGAAAATATCCGCCTTTTCCAGCAGCCGGTGCATAATTGCCATACCCTCCTGGGTCTTAAGGTTCAGGCAGATCATATCCTTTCCGGAGTTATACAGACTGAAAATGGGGTTTTCCTCCTGGGTAAAGCGGTTAGGCGCCAAGCTTACACCGGTGCCCCGCCAGGCATCTCCCTTAGGGGACTCAATTTTAATGACCCTGGCTCCCATTTCTCCCAGGAATCGGGCACACACCGGTGCCGCCACATAGGTAGTCAAATCAATAACAGTGTATCCTTCCAAAGGTTTTTGCATCTTTGTGTCCTCCTTTTTTTGCCATCTCTAATCCGGATTATATACTATCTGCAAAAGGAAAACAACCCTTTCCCAAATATTTATCAATATTTTATCTGTTTTTATCCAATATTTCCGTAAAATGTAACGATTTGAAAAATTTTGTTATGTTCATAAAAATGTCGCATTTTGTTTTCATTTGGGTCATTGGCTGTTCAAAACTACCGGTTATGATTCTAACAGAAAGACACGGCAAGCCGTGTGCCGGGTCTTTCATCTCCGTAATACCTCTTTTCTACCTCTCTTCTTTTTTTGAACCT
>JAZQHW010000048.1:0-1584 GCA_045540795.1 Faecousia sp.
GTCCCCCATTCTTGACAAGGCTACTGAAAAATGGTATGATTATCGGCATCCGGAGAGTTGTTCGAGCGGTTTAAGGAGCCAGTCTTGAAAACTGGTGATTCCGCAAGGAACCTAGGGTTCGAATCCCTAACTCTCCGCCAAATAAAAAGCACCCCGTCTGGGGTGCTTTTTATTATATCACGCTGTCCAAAATTGCCGAAAAGCAGTCGGCAAGGCAATATCCTTTTCGATCTGTTCCCGGGAAACCCAGCAATAATCGCCAAAAGGCTCTTTTACATTCAAATAGATGCCAACCATATTCCAATGGATATGGGTAAATATATGATTCTTCTCCGTTGTACGGATCAAATCCTTTACTTTTCCCCCTTGATTCTCCACAAGGGAGATCACTTGCATCTCCGTCAGCTTTTCATCCAAATTGGGAAACTGCCACAAACCTGCCAGCAAACCACTATCCTGCCGTCTTTCCACCGCATACCGGTCATCGCA
This sequence comes from Faecousia sp., assembly GCA_045540795.1. Taxonomy (GTDB): domain Bacteria; phylum Bacillota; class Clostridia; order Oscillospirales; family Oscillospiraceae; genus Faecousia. The sequence goes on from JAZQHW010000048.1 coordinate 490, forward strand.
GCATAGGATCAAAACCGTTTTTTCTTCCATTCTTCTGCCACGCTTAGGCAATCGCACAGGCAACCGCTCCGCAGTCTTGTGTATATTTCCCAGACAGAATTCCTTACACGGGCATATCTCACAATCCGGTTTGCGGTTCGGCCCACAAACTGTAGCGCCCAGTTCCATAAGCGCTTGGGTAAAATCTCCTGCACGTTCAGGATAACAGAACATTAGCTGTTCCCTTACATACTTCTTAAATGCCGGCAAATCCACAGGCGTCGCGTCATTCGTTAGTCGCGCGGCAACACGCAAAACATTGCCGTCCACCGCAGGAACAGGCATATCAAAGGCTATGGAGCAAACCGCACCTGCCGTATACTCGCCAATTCCCGGCAAAGAAAGTATCTGCTCGTATTTCCCGGGAAATGTTCCGCCATACTCATTGCAAATTACCTGGGCGGCTTTTTTTAAATTCCGGACTCGACTGTAGTACCCCAGCCCTTCCCATAGCTTGTGAAGCAGCATATCATCCGCTTCGGCAAGTGCCTTAATTGTCGGGATTTCATTCAGGAATCTTTGATAATAGCCTTTTACTGCCTCTACCCGGGTCTGTTGCAGCATAATTTCCGAAAGCCAGATCCGGTAAGGATCACGGGTCCCCCTCCAGGGAAGATCCCGTTTTTTTTCATAATACCAGGGCAGCAGCGCCCCGGGAAGCTGCGAAAACAATTGATTCATAGCACTGCCCTCCCCTCATTTTTCTTGATTATTCTACAATAGGCGCACATTTGATGTCAAGCCGAACACCAATAATTACCATTTGAAAATTTCAACAACTTTTTGCATTTTTTAGAAAAAAAGACTTGCATTTTATATTGGGTTATGCTATTATACACAAGCGCGTTAAGAAATGCGCTATGCGCCGGTAGCTCAGTTGGATAGAGTGACTGACTACGAATCAGTAGGTCGGGGGTTCGAGTCCCTTCCGGCGTACCATTAAACAGGTTATCCCATTCGGGATAACCTGTTTAATTTTTTTGTATGGAAGGGACTCGAATAATCTAAATGCAACGCGGGCGAGCGTTGTCGGCGAGGGCTAGACCGAGCCGAACC
>JAZQHW010000049.1:0-20881 GCA_045540795.1 Faecousia sp.
ACCGCGGCAGCTACCGCAATAAGCCTTGTATGCGCGGCAAAAGACAGCCCGCATACCGCCCCGGTCAGCAAAGACATAAAGTATCTCGATGTCTTTCTCTTGCAGTCGCTTGTCCTGAACACCTCATCATCCCCCTGATTAAGACCTGCACCGACAATGACACCCGTTACGCTCTGATGCACAAGGCTGAAGACCTGCTGATGAGCACCGGTGCTATCGTCCCCCTGTACTTCTACACCGATATCTACATGGTCGACGATTCCGTTGAAGGCTTCTTCGCTAACCCCCTGGGCTACAAGTACTTCTACAACACCACTGTTAACGGCTCCGACGAGACCATCTCCGTCTGCCTGTCCTCCGAGCCCGACACCATCGACCCCGCTCTGAACTCCGCTGTTGACGGCGCAACTCTGGTTTCCCATCTGTTTGCAGGTCTGGCAAAGTGGGATCAGGACGAGAACGGCAACCTGATCATTGTCGCTGACTGCGCTGCTGAGCTGCCCGAGGGCGTTGTGAACGAGGACGGCACTGTTACTTACACCTACACCCTGAAGGACGGCCTGAAGTGGTCCGACGGCAAGGATCTGACCGCTGCTGACTTCGTGTTCGCATGGAAGCGTGCTGCTTCTGCTGAGCTGGGTGCTGACTACGGCTACATGTTCGAAGTTATCAAGGGCTACGGCACTGACAACAAGGACGATCTGGCTGTTGAGGCTACCGATGACAAGACCATCGTTGTTACTCTGAACAACGCTGTTGCTTACTGGAACGAGCTGCTGGCATTCCCCACCTACTTCCCCGTCCGTGAGGATGTGGTTGCAAGCGAAGGCTGGGCAACTGAGGCTGCTACCTACGTTTCCAACGGTGCTTACACCATGACCGGCTGGGAGCACAACTCCACCATCACTCTGACTAAGAACGAGAACTACCACGGTGCTGCTGATGTCAGCATGAAGGAGATCAAGTTCTACCTGTCTGACGATGCTAACAATATGCTGACCAACTTCAAGAACGGCACTTGGCAGTTGATCGACGACGTTCCCACCAACGAGATCGCTACCCTGAAGACCGAGTATCCCGAGGAATTCGTGATCGCAGGTCAGATCGGTACCTACTACGTCTGCTGGAACATCAATGAGCCCCTGCTGCCCGAAGCTTAATTTTCGGACATAAGGACTAAACAGAGCCCCTCTGCTTCGGCAGGGGGGCTTTTTTTAGTGAAAAGTGAAGAGTGAAAAGTGAAGAGTGAAAAGTGAAGAGGTGTGGTGTGCCCTTTGGGCACGAATCAAAATTGTAGGGAACGGCACACAGGCACGTTCCCTACGCACATTTTCTATAGAATCCGTAGGGAAGGCATATATGCCTTCCACGGAACGGATAATATCCGTTCCCTACATTCAAATATGTTGGTGCGTGACCGTAGGGGCAGCGTTCCGCTGCCCGCCATACCCGTCCCCTACGCACGTGTACGATAGCCCCGTTGTTTTAATCCGTCGGCAATGCCGACACCACACCTCTTCACTCTTCATTCTTACCTTTTACCTAATAAAAGCAGGGAACGTGCCTCAAGTAGCCGTTCCCTGCTTTTATTATTTGTACTGCTCCATATGTTTTTTGATGGCATCGAAGGTGTTTTCGCTGATCACGTGCTCAATTTTGCAGGCATCTTCAGCGGCGGTGTCCTTGTCGACCCCCAGGGCAACCAGGGCGGCTGTCAAAACGGTGTGCCGTTCGTAGATCATCTCTGCCACGGCAATGCCTTTGTCTGTCAGCACCAGAAAGCCGTCCTTGTCTGCCAGAAGATAGCCGTTCTTTTTCAGTAATCCCACTGCCCGGCTGATACTGGGCTTACTGTAGCCCATGGCTTCGGCAATATCAATGCTCCGGACAAAGGGTTGCTTCCGGGAAAGGGTGTATATGGTTTCCAGATACATCTCGGCAGATTCGTGCAGGGACATGTCTAATTCCTCCGAACATTTGTTATGCAGTTATCATACCACTAAAACAGTTTGATTGCAAGTAGGTCTTTTTTTACAGAATTTGCATAAAAATATATTGACAAATCCAGCTGCAGGCGCTATTATAGGGAGGTGGTTAGCAGTGGCTAACAACTTTTTAGAGCAGGAGTTAGCAACGGCAAACCGTTTAATATGGAGATATGATCGGGTGGTACATATGAATTTATCCATTGCAGAAGAAGGCAAGGAATATATCATTCAGCGGATCGAGACAGATGATGAAGAGCTCAATAGCTTTCTGTTTTCCTTAGGCTGCTACAGCGGCGAGCCCATTACGGTGGTGTCCCGGAGAAGGGGCGGCTGCACCGTTTCCATTAAGGATGGCAGATATAATATTGACAATCAGCTGGCTGCTGCCATCATCGTTTAATGGCAGTGACAACAAAGGCAGTTAAGCTGATTGCCTTTTGACCACCGGTTAGCAATGACTAACTACAATTTGTAAGTTCGCAGAGTTTTCTGTAACCCGTAAGAAACCAGAAGGAGGAGAATCAAAATGAGAATTGCTTTTGCAGGCAATCCCAACAGCGGTAAGACCACTATGTACAATGCCCTCACCGGTCGCAATGAAAAAGTGGGCAACTGGGCAGGTGTTACCGTTGACAAGAAAGAGGCACCCATTAAGAAGGCATATGCTGAGGATATAGAGCTGATCGCCGTTGACCTTCCCGGTGCATATTCCATGTCACCCTTTACTTCCGAGGAGAGCATTACCAGCTCCTATGTGAAAAACGAGAATCCCGATGTGATCATCAACATTGTGGACGCTACCAATTTAAGCCGTTCTTTGTTCTTCACAACCCAGCTGCTGGAATTAGGGATCCCGGTGGTAGTGGCGCTGAACAAGCACGATATCAACGAAAAGAAGCAGACAAAGATCAATGTGGATGCTCTGTCCAAGAAGCTGGGCTGTCCGGTGATCGATACTACCTCCACCACCGGTGACGGCTTGAAGGAGCTGGTGCAGACGGCATCCGTTTTAGTAGGAAAAGAGCAGAAAGCGCCCTACGATCAGGGCAATGTAGACCTGACGGACAAGAAGGCGGTGGAAGCAGCTGACCGGAAGCGGTTTGAATTTGTCAACGGCATCGTCAAGGCGGTGGAGAGCCGGAAGGTTCTGACTAAGAACAAGAACTTCCAGGATCAGATCGACGCTGTGCTGACCCATCCTATTGCCGGTATTCCCATTTTTGCAGTGATTATGTTCCTGGTGTTCCATATTTCCCAGTCTGACGGTTCTCTTGGTTTGGGTGTTTGGCTGGCAGATCTGCTGGTTGGCTGGCTGGAAGCTTTCCAGGCTACAGTGGGCGAGCTGGTTTCCGGTTCTGCACCGATTTTACAGGCACTGCTGGTGGACGGTATTATCGGCGGTGTAGCCGCTGTTGTGGGCTTCCTGCCCCTGGTTATGGTGATGTATTTCCTCATCGCCCTGCTGGAGGATTGCGGCTATATGGCACGTGCTACCGTGGTTCTGGATCCTATCTTCAAGAAGGTGGGTCTGTCCGGTAAGTCTGTGATCCCCTTTGTTATCGGCACCGGCTGCGCCATTCCCGGCGTTATGGCTTGCCGTACCATTCGTAATGAGCGGGAGCGCCGTGCTACCGCTATGCTGACACCCTTTATGCCCTGTGGCGCAAAGCTGCCGGTTATCGCTTTGTTTGCCGGTGCGTTCTTCGACAATGCCGACTGGGTGGGTACACTGATGTACTTCGTGGGCATCCTGCTGATTTTGGTTGGCGCACTGCTGGTCAACAAGATCGCAGGTCACAAGAACCGCAAGTCCTTCTTTATCATTGAGTTGCCGGAATACAAGCTGCCCTCTGTAAAGCGTGCATTTACTTCTATGTGCAGTCGTGGCTGGGCTTATATCGTCAAAGCCGGCACTGTGATTCTGGTGTGCAACACGGTGGTGCAGATCATGCAGACCTTTAACTGGAGCTTCCAGGAGGCAGAGAGTGCTTCCGAGTCCATTCTTGCCACCATTGCCAACCCCATTGCTTACCTGCTGGTGCCGGTTGTAGGTGTGGTTTCCTGGCAGCTGGCAGCTGCCGCTGTCACCGGCTTCATTGCCAAGGAAAATGTTGTGGGTACATTGGCAGTTTGCTTTGTAGGCTTGGACAATCTCATTGACACCGAGGAGCTGGCACTGATGGAAGGTGCCGGTGCTGAGGTGGCAGGTATCATTGCCCTGACCAAGGTTGCCGCTTTGGCATATCTGATGTTCAACCTGTTCACACCCCCTTGCTTCGCGGCTTTGGGAGCTATGAACTCTGAAATCAAGGACCGGAAGTGGTTTTGGGGCGGCATTGGCTTGCAGTTTGCCACCGGCTACACCGTGGCTTATCTGGTTTACACCCTTGGTACGCTGATCACCGATCCTGCTTCCTTGCAGATCGTACCTGCTTTGGTTGGCTTGGGTGTGGTGGTTGCCATTGCTCTGGTGATTGCCGGTATGATCAAAAAGACCAATCAAAATATGGCTGCGGAATACGCATTAAGCGGTAAATAATTGCCTATGAAACCTGTTGATTTTATCATTATCGCAGTGATCGTTGCCATTCTGGGCTTTGTGATCCGGTATATTTACAAGGCAAAGAAAAAGGGCGTCAAGTGTATCGGCTGCCCCGATGGGGGCAGTTGCTCCGGTCACTGTGCAGGCTGCGCCGGAAGCTGCGGCTGCAGCGAAACTAAGAAGTAATCATTTTTCTCTCAAATTCCCCCTATATATGTAGAAAGGCGCTGTCTCAAAATGACTGAGACAGCGCCTGTTTATGTAAATATTACTCGTAGGGGCGGATTGAGGCTCATTCGCCCGTTGACCTGGTTTGCGGGACAATGTGGGCATTGTCCCCTACGCCCGTTTATCATAACCTGCGTAGGGGAGGCGTTGCCCGTTCCGAAAATACCGGGTTTTGCGGGCAGCGGAACGCTGCCCCTACGGATGCTATCGTAAATGTGTGTAGGGGGCAACCGCTCCTGCATCCGCAGGATGCAGCTGTTTCCGTAGTTCAAGGGCGCATTGCATTCATTTTGCAACGCGCCCTTCGATCAACGATTTAGTCCTCGGCTTTTGCCAGGAAGGTGTTTGTCAGGATGCCCAGGATCAATGCGCAGGCAATGGAGGTCAGGGTGACCTTACCGCCCAGGAAGGACAGGGTCAGACCGCCGATGCCGGCAATGAGGATCACAGATACCACAAACAGATTCCTGCTCTTGCCCAGGTCCACCTTCTGGATCATCTTCAGACCGCTGACGGCGATGAAGCCGTAAAGGGTCATACATACACCGCCCATTACACAGTTGGGGATGGTGCTCAGGAAGGTGACGAAGGGACCGAAGAAGGAGATGACGATACACAGAACAGCGGTGGTGGTGATGGTCACTACGGAAGCGTTCCGGGTGATGGCAACACAGCCGACAGACTCACCATAGGTGGTGTTGGGGCAGCCGCCGAAGAAAGCACCGGCAATGGAGCCGATACCGTCACCCAGCAGGGTGCGGTGCAGACCGGGATCTTCCAGAAGATCCTGACCGATAATGGTGGACAGGTTCTTGTGGTCAGCGATGTGTTCAGCAAAGACCACGAACGCCACAGGGACATAAGCTACGGCAATGGTGATGACATAGCTCAGGTTCATTTCAGACAGACCCTTGATAGCGCCTACGAAGGTGAAATCCGGGACAGCGAAAAGCTTGGTGCCTGCGAATACGGAGAAGTCAATGACCTGCAGGGCAACATTGTTGGTGAAGATACCGATGAGGGTGAAGACAGCTGCCACGGCATAGCCGCAGAGGATACCCAGAATGAAGGGGATCAGCTTTGCCATCTTCTTGCCGTAAACGGAGAAAAACATAACACCGAACAGGGTGACCAGACCGCAGATGAGAGCCACGAAGGGGCTGCAGCCGGAGACCAGAGAGGTCTGCTCTACGATCTGACCGTCAGCGATGACCTGAGAGATCTGCTCCACCATAACCTTGCCCTTGGTCAGGTCAGAAATGGCGTTGCCTGCCAAAGACAGACCGATGATGGCAACGGTGGGTCCGATGACCACAGGGGGCATCAGCTTGGACAGCCACTTAACACCTACCATCTTGATCACCAGTGCGATGACCACATACACAAGACCTGCGCAGATGGCGCCCAGGATCAGACCGGCATAGCCTAAAGAAGCGGACACGCCTCCGGCAAATGCCACAGCCATAGAGCCCAGGAAGGCGAAGGAGGAGCCCAGGAACACGGGGCTGTTAAACCGGGTAAACAGCTGATAGACAAGAGTTCCCACACCGGCACCCAGCAGGGCGGCGGACTGGCTCATTCCGTTGCCGACGATGGCAGGAACGGCGATGGTAGCTGCCAAAATGGCAAGGACCTGCTGGAATGCAAAGACCAGCATTTGGACAAACTTGGGTTTGTCGTGAATTCCGTACACAAGATGCATTACAATTCCTCCGATTTTTCTTTTTTTGCTAGGCTGAGAGAACTCGAACAGAAACAGCCTCTCAACCTGTCGTATTATAGTGCTTTTTCGGAGAAATTGCAAGAAAAAGTTAAGTTCGATTCAAGTTACGGTGTACCCATTAGCTCCAGCAGGGTACGGCAGTTGTCCCGTTCCCGGTCTGCCAGCCGGGCAAAGACCGGTCCGTACTCCGGATCGTTGCTTCTGGCTTCGTAGGCGGCAAGGCAGCGCATTTGTCTGCCGTAGCACCGCCTCAGGGTGATGTCCATTTTTTCTTTGGGCAGCGGTACGGTTTGAATTTGGGGGCGCTCTCCGGTGAGTAAGGTATAGATGCCTTTCAGGCAGGCAGCGTGGGATTGGCAGCTTTCTGCCAGCTGCCGCAGCCGATTGCTTTTTTTACCGGTGGTGCGCCGGGAAAGCTGTAAAAAGACGGCACCGTCTGCCCATTCCCCGGCAATCAGCTCGCCAAGTCCCTGTTCCCGGTTTTGCCCGGTGCCCTGTACCCGCTGCCATACCCGGGCAGCTTTTGTTGGATCGATGGTTTCCATAGTATCCCTCCTATAGCTCAGAGGCTGTTTCCTCTACTGTTACTATATGCCGGGGAGGGGACGAAATCCCGTGAAATTACGCCAAAGACCAGCCTTTGTTTTCGGCAATGGCTTTTTCCTCAGCTGTCAGCTTTGCCAGGTTGGCGCTGCCCAGGGTCAGCTTCCGGGTCTGGTCTGTGCCGGAGAAGTCCTTCAAAGCCTGAAGAATACTCATAAGGCTGCTGTAGCTTAGCTTGGGAGAGCCGGAAAAGCTGATATTATTGCCGATACAGCCTTCGATCACGATGTTCTCCAATGCGGAACAACCGCCAAAGGTGGATGTAAATGTCTGTGAGCCGTCCTCTTTCAGAATCAGCTTTTCCAGGGTGTGGAGCTTATCAGCCTGATAAAAGGAGTATTCCAATTTGGGTGCACCTGTTGTATCAATGGTGGGTATATTTTCCAGCAGAGAAGAAAAGAAGGTGTAAGAGAAACCACCGCATTCGGAGGTGTCCAGGCTAACTCCCGTAGCTTTCAGGCAACCGACAAGGTCTTTTATGCCTGTACTTGCAAAACATTGGCTTATACTGTCTGGCACAATATCGTACTTGGGTTTAAAGTTTGTATCACTCCACGCTCTGTGACGGAAAGCATATGCATATTCTTTATTGGTACCGTTCCGTTGGAACGCATCCCAAAAGCTGTTCCATTCGGCTTGTTTACCTCGCTCAATACCATCTTCAAGACCAACCTCTGCTCCGTCCTGTTGTCCTGCGTTGTAGATGTCTATTATTGCGTTAGGCATTTCGGAAGGCTTTAGGTTTCCAACACAGGCGAGTTCTCGCATTGTGTTGGCAATGTTCTTGTAATGGGTATCATCTGTAATTACAATAGCCATCAGTATTCCACCTCATCTCCATTAGGCAGAGCCGCAAGAACCGCATCCACCATTTCATCTTTGTCTGCTTCGGTATAATAATCGACACCCTTTTGAGGAGTATAACCGTCCTTACCCGGCTCGATAGCGGCAATAGCTTCCCGCATCTGCTTCAGGTTAACGGCATCGGAATCTTCTTTTCCGGGTTCCAAACCTCTCAGCCGAGTGCCAGCAGCCCAATCACTACGAAGTACAAGCACAACGATAGGATCGCTGTTTTCAGGATCGGGATTTTCCTCCAGCGGACCGGGTACGATCTCTGCACCCTTCTCACCACCAGAATCTTTCGCCCAAACACGCAATGAAGGGGTTTCCAAGCTGTCTACAACGGGATTGCCGTTATTGCTCGCTAAAGCGCCGATGTTTTCTCTTGCCTGCATTTGCTGATCCGGGGTGAGGCTTTGGCTGTCGCAGGTGAGCATATTTTTGGTGGCAGCTTCCAGCTGCTGCTTATTCACCGCGTCTGTAGCTGCACTGCCGTTGGCAATGCCCCGGAGACGGACATTATCCAGTCCGCTGTAGCTTTTCAGGATCAGCAGGGGGTTGGCGGTGCCGTTTTCGTAAGTCATTTTCACACCGTCATCCATAACCAGCGTGCCGTTATCCGTTTGGGTATGGTTATCCCGGGAGGTAAGCTCCAGAACCTCAGTCCGGGTCACTGCCCGCTGGGTGGCTTGGTCCACACAGGTTTCCGCTACCTTTTTCCCGGACCAGGCGGAAGTACCGGTGGTTTCCTCATCGTTCAGGACAGCAGCCACTTTTCCGGTGTCGGTGTCCCCGATCCACCAGTTGCCGTTTTCACCGATGGAAGCGCTGTCACCGTTAAAAGCGCCGCTGTCCAACTGTTCCCGGGTGTCAGTAAGCAGCGTATTGGCTTCGGACACCAGCTTTGTCAGTGCAGTAACTTCCGTTTCTGATGCCAAAGCGTCCCCTTCGTTGTACACGGTATCGTGGACGGTGACCAAAAAGGCAGCGGTGGTGAGCAGCCGGTTATTGCTGCCGTAAAGCTTCAGCTGACAATCCAGCTGCCCCGGCTGGGCGGTGGTTTGGGGCGTGAAGTCATAGACCATATCCCCTGCCGCAAAAATACACGCATTGTAAATGCAGGTGCCGTCCGGCTTTTTGGCAGTGAATACCCCCATACAGTCCGGTGTCAGATGAAAAGGCTTGCCTCCGTCTGTGACGGAGAGGATCAGCCGGATGCCGGTATCTCCCCGTTTTACATCCAGATGGTAAGGTGTGTGGATATCCTGTAATTCCAGTTGCATCCGATAGATGGATCGTTCCATAAAATTCCTCCTTGTGGTTTTAGGTTACCACAAGGATATCATATAGGAGGTGAAATTCGGCAGCCCCCCCTGGAAAACAAAATTTGCCCGCAGGGCAAATTTTGTTTTCACTTCTTACCTCTTCACTTTTCACTCTTCACTAAAAAATACCTCCCGAATAACCGGGTTTTGCGGGCAGCGGAACGCTGCCCCTACGGACGGTACGATAGAATGTGTAACGAAAGAAAAACTACCGCTTCCCGGTTGGGGAAACGGTAGTTTCGTTTTTACAGTTCGGCAAGAAGGGCATCGGCAGTGTCTGCCAGCTGCTCTGCTGTGCCCTTGGCGTAGGGAGTGTTATAGGATTCATAACCGCCTTCATCGTGACCTTCGGCGGTGGGCAAGTAACCAACGGTACCGTTGCACAGCGCCATGGTGCAGGTGCCGGGGAACCTGGAATTCTGCCGTACCTGCTGACCTACCTCATTAAAGGGCTCGCCGGGGAAACCGGCAAAGGCAACGCCACAGAAGGCAAGGGCGCAAACCTGGGTATCCTGGTATTCCATTTTGGTTTTATCCAGCGTCAACAGGCGGTTGGCTTCCACGCGGAAGTAATTGGCAAATTTCTGAACCGGGTGGATCAGGTCATCTCTGCCCTGGTTGTGCAGGTCTATGATCCGCTGTGCCTCGGGGATCCGGGCAGGATCGTATTTGGTTTTCAGCCGGACGGACTTTCTGCCGTAGCTTAAGCCGGTTTCCCCGGTGGAGGCGGCAGCGTCGTACATATCCAGCACATACTGACCCAGCTTGATGCCGTGATTGGTTGCTTTTTCGATGGAGGGGGGGATCCGGGGCTGTCTCCGGTCGCTGATCACCATCTGACCCTCGCAGCCCTGGAGGAATACACACCGGGTATCCGGCTTGCCTTTTTCCACAGCATTGCGCATTGCGCCAGGGAAGTCTGCGGACACAAAAGAACCGCTGACGTTGTCCGGGTGTGCCTGGAAGTTTACCAGCGCGATCTCCGGTGCGTCCTGCCGGAGGACCCGCACCAGCCGCAGGGAGGGGTCCGGCTTACCCACGGTATCCACGATGTCCCCGCTGACGCTTTTTGGGGGATTGGTCATAACCATACCGTCCTTCATCCTGTAGCGGCGGACGCAGTTCATATTTTCTGTAACGGTTTCACCGAATCGCACATCCGTTACCGGCTTCCGGTCTGCCATTGCCATACTGGCGGCATCCAGGATCCGGCGCTGCAGGAACTGGCTGTAATCCGGGTTCACCGTTGCGCTGGGACCGGTATGGGTATGGGTGCAATGGACGATGACAGCTTCCTGGGGGATCCCCAGGGCTTCTGCAACGAGCCTGGACATATCCTGACCAAGATCGCCATAAATGGCTACCAGGTCACAGACGATAAGCACAGCGGCTTTTTCATCTTCACCCAGGGCGACCACATTGACAAACAGGGGATCGTGGACACCTTCCACATTTCTTTTCTTCATACTGCCTGACATATGTGTGCCCAGGAAGGGGGTGATATCCAGCCGGGCAAAGCCGGCGGTAAATTTGGTCAAATCCATAATTGATACCTCCATATGCTTGCTTTACAGTTCTGCAAGCAAAGCGTCGGCAGTGTCTGCCATCTGCTCGGCAGTGCCCCGGGTGTAGGGGGTGTTATAGGATTCGTAGCCGCCTTCGTCGTGACCTTCCGCGGTGGGGAAGTAGCCGTAGGCACCGTTGGACAGAGCCAGGGTGCAGGTGCCGGGGAACTTGGAATTTTTCCGGACCTGCTGGCCTACCTCGTTAAAGGGCTCACCGGGGAAGCCGGCAAAGGCAACACCGCAGAAGGCAAGGGCGCAAACCTGGGTATCCAGGTATTCCATCTTGGTCTTATCCAAGGTCAGCAGACGGTTTGCTTCGGCACGGATGTAGTTGGCAAGCTTCTGAACCGGGTGGATCAGGTCATCTCTGCCGGCGTTATGCAGATCCATGATCCGCTGTGCCTCGGGAATCCGGGCAGGATCGTACTTGGTTTTCAGCCGGACGGACTTTCTGCCGTAGCGCAAGCCGGCGGTCTGCGTGGACACGGCAGCATCGTACATATCCAGGACGCACTGACCCAGCTTGATGCCGTGGTTGGTTGCCTTCTGAATGGAGGCAGGAATCCAGGGCTGCTTTCTCCGGTCGCCAACCACCATCTGTCCCTCGCAGCCCTGCAGGAACACGCATTTGGTGTCCGGCTTTGCCTGCTCCACGGTGTTCCGCATCGCCCCGGGGAAGTCTGCGGAGATATATTCACCGCCAATGTTATCCGGGTGGGCCTGGAAGTTTACCAAAGCGATCTCCGGTGCATCCTCCCGGAGGATCCGGACCAGCCGCAGAGAAGGATCGTTCTTACCGGCAATATCCACGATATCCCCCCAGACACTTTTGGGAGGGTTGGTCATTACGGTGCCGTCCTTCAGCTTATAGCGGCGGACGCAGTTCATATCCACGGTCTCGGTCTCACCGAAGCGGACATCGGTGACCGGCTTCCGGTCTGCCATTGCCATTTTGGCGGCATCCAGCATCCGATGCTGCAGGAACTGGCTGTATGCCGGGTCTGCAGTTGCAGTGGGACCGGTGTGGGTATGGGTGCAGTGACAGATCACGGCTTCTTTTGGAATTTCCAGTGCCTCTGCAATGATCCCGGCTATATTTTTGCCAAGATCGCCATAAATACCCACCAGATCGCAGACGATGAGCACAGCGGAGCGTTCGCTGTCACCGAAGGCAACAGCATTGACATACAGAGGATCCAGGACGCCCTGGACACCTCTCGCGTTCCAGCTGCCTGCCATAGGCACACCCAGGAAGGGGGTGATGTCCAGCCGGGCAAAGCCGGCGGTGATGTTTGTCATATCCATAGTAAGTACCTCCAAAAAAGTTTTTACCATCATATACCTTTTGGGAGGATTTGTCAATTTTTACCCCGTATAAATTTCTTAATAACCCTATTGAATTATTCTACACCAACAACTACATTGCGCTCATCGAAGATCAGCTTCATAGAACTGCGGCTGAGGATATCCTTTGCGATCTCCTCGTTTTCTACCAGTAAGGTCCGGTCTGTGCCGCCGCCAATGAGGTTGACATTATAGCGGTTGTTTTTTACCTTGATGGCGGCTTCCCAATTGCCCGGGGTGGGGTTGATGTATTCCAAACCGTCGGACTGAGGGACATAGGCTTCGGTGATATAACCGGGGTCCTTTTCCTTAACAGTGCCGCCGCCGGCGGTGAATTGCTGCTCCAGCATATTGGTCAGCTGCTCCTGGATGATCTCGGCAGTGCCCTGGTTATGGATGGTGACACCGGTTTCATAGCAATAGTAAGAGAAGCATTCTGTGGAGGGCAGGTAGCGCATTCCTGCGGAGGCGTTGGAGCAGGAAGCGTAGAAGGTCATTTTATATTTGGAGGTGTCCCGGACGGGGATGGCGTTTTGCTGGAAGATTTCGAAAGGTGCCAGTGCCATTGCAAAGTCCCCGAAGCCGAAGGTATACAAGGGGATCTGCTGGATGGTACCCTCCGGCACAAACAGGTTCTCCACCAGCTGGATCTTACCGGTTTCCGCAGGCTGGAAATTGGCAGCAGCGGCTGCTGCGGCATTTGCCAGCTTAGTGCCTGCGTCGATATAGTCATAGACCTGCAGGCGCTCTTCCGGAATGGCGGAGCCGGTGGTCATATTGCCGGAGGCGCCCAGAATAAACAGGCTTTCGCAGTTTAACGCATTGTTCAGCACCCGGCGCATAACACCCGGATAGTCCGCGGAGACAGCGGTATAGCAATGGTCCGGATCGTCGGTGGGGGCGGTGGTATGACCTTTGTAGTGTGCCTGCCAGTTGATCATTACCAGATCCTTGCCGCCCTCCCGGGTGAATTTCACCAGCTGCAGCAGGTTATCGGCTTTCTGGGTATGTCCCACAATGTCCTTGGTGCTTACCGCACCCATATCCTTGCCCCGGTAGCTGCCGTCCAGCATCACATAATGCCGTACATAGTTCAGTCCCTCCGGGCGGCAGAAGGTGGTGAACATTTCTGCCGGTTTCCGGTCTGCCAATGCTTCCTGACCGATCTGTACGCACTTTTCCACGAACATTTCGTTGTATTTCTGAACAGAGGGCATAGCGGTATGGGTCTGGCTGGGACCTGCGTGGGTATGGGTGGCATTGAACTGGATGTGGCTGCCGGGAATGCCGGTGAGAGCAGAGAGCTGATCCCGGACCTCCTGGCATACCGGTCCTGCGGTATTGTGCAGGTCCAGTCCGTACAACAAAACAGTGGTTCCGTCGGTGTCGGTGAATGCCATACAGGTGGCATACAGCGGCTCCATAATTTCTGTGGCAATGCGTTCAGTATGGTCATTGTTGCCCACCAGCATCACATCGGCATTGACCTCCGGTGAGATGTCTATCTTGGCATAGCCTACGGCAAATTGATCGAACCGGACCTCCTCCGGCTGCTCCTCTTTTTCACCGCAGCCGGCAAACAGGGAAATACTCAGAACCAAACATAACAGAAGGGAAATGTACTTTTTCATTGTATCAGCTCCTTTTATTTGTTATGTAGGGTCGGTTTATTTTACAGGATAATGCCGGTCATAACCTCGTTGGTGCCGCAGTAGGTGACCTCCGGGCAGCGGCGGAGCAAAGATGCGGGAATGTGGGAGGTTTCTTCGTCCAGCAGGGCGTGCTTGAAAGGTCCATTCTGCCAGGGGCGGTTCAGAGCAATATACACCTTCTTGGCAGACAGGATCTGCTTCATACCCACGGTAACGCACCACTGGGGCATACCCATCAGGTCGCCACGGTTATAGCCGTAAGCGTTGATGGTTTTGGTCTCCCGGGAGATAGGCAGTACACGGGTGCCCAGAGCGGCAAATTCATCGGCAGTCATAGGTGTGTCAGCTTCCGGGGGCTCGTTGAAGGCAACGTGACCGTTGATACCCAGTCCGCCGAAGCAGGCATCCACACCACCCAGGTCGGCAATCATTTTGTCATACTCGGCTTCCTTGCCGGGAGCAGGGAAGTGCCGCTGGCTTTCCGGCATTACCAGCTCCGGGCGTACCCGGTCATAGAACTCCCGCTTCATTCTGCCGTAGAAGCTCAGAGGATCTTCCGGACCCACGGCTTCTGTGGGGCTGGTCATATACTCATCCATATTGAAGAAATGGACGTTCTTCAGAGATACGTTCAGCCGGTTGATCATATCCGCCAGGATGGGGTACTGGTCGGTGGGACCCACCGGGACGATCATCACTGTCTTTTCGCCTTTTTCGTTGTGGGCAATGATCTCTTCCAGCATTGCCATTGCCATATCAAAATACACATCGTGCTCTGTTCCCACTGCTTTGCAGCGGATGCCATTGATGATTTTTTCCATAATTATTCTCCTTTATATTCTTTGCCGCCGATGACCGTGCCGGTGACCTGCAGATCCTTATCCAGTAAGCACAGGTCTGCCCGTTTGCCTACGGCAAGACTGCCCAGTTGTTTATCAAGACCCAGGATCTTTGCTGGGGTGAGGGTCGCCATACGCACTGCATCCACCAGAGGGATCCCGGCATCAAATACCAGATTCCGGACCATTCGGTCCATTGCCTGGATGCTGCCTGCATAGCAGGAACGGTCCTCCACCATTGCCACACCGTCTTCCACCCGGACCTTGGTGCAGTCCGCTCCGGTGCCCAAACAGTAGAGCTGGTCAGATTCCGGAAGTCCTGCAGGACCGATGGCGTCGGAGACCATACAGACCTTGTCCGCACCCTTTGCCTTGTAGATCATTTTGGCAAGCAGCGGCGGTACGTGGTGGTTATCCGCGATCATTTCCGCGGTGATACTGTCGTGGGTCATAGCATATTCACACAGACCGTGGACCCGCTGACCGTTGGTTTTATGGAGCGTGGACATTGCGCAGTAAATATGGGTGCAATGGGTCATACCGGCTTCTGCTGCCGCTTCCACATCCTCCGGCTCGGAGGCATCGTGACCGCCGGATATGAGGATCCCGGCTTCTGTCAGCTCCCGGATCATTTGGGGCGTTCCCGGCAGCTCCGGGGCAACGGTCACTTCTGTAATGATATCTTTATTCTGTAGCAGCCAGTCATAGCCGTCCTTTGCCGGGGTCAGCAAGGTGTCCAATTGGTGAGCACCCTTGGCAGCCGGGGCAATGTACGGTCCTTCAATGTGGATACCCACATACCGGCACACCCCCTCTGGGGCAGCTTTTTGGTAGTCCCGGTAGGCATTAAAAAAGGTTTCCAGCTGCGCTACCGGGGCGCTGACGGTGGTTGCCTGGGTGGCGGTGACACCGTGGCTTGCCAGGTAGTCTGCCACCAGCCGGAAGGTCTCCGGGGTGGCTTCCATATAATCGTGACCCAAAGCACCGTGGTTATGGATATCGATATACCCCGGGGCAATGTAGGGAAGGTCTTTTGTAGCTTTGGTGGCGTTGGGGACAATGGCGGTGATTTTGCCGTCCTCCGTTACCACCTTGCCGCCCCACAAAATTCCCTCCGGCAGGATCAGATTGCCGATATATTCCATACTAGCCACCTCTTATTTCATACCCAGGGTGCGAATGGCTTCCTGGGCAGGACTCCGGAGCAGTCCCTGTGCCTCGGTAACTGCCTTGGCATAGTAGATCTCCTCCAAAGCCACTTCATAGGGGACCCGGCACAGATCCGATACGATCCGGGCGCTGCGGTCCACCAGCTTCTTGTTGGACATTGCCAGGCAGGTCATCCAGTTGCCGTCCACTCTGCCCAGCCGTGCCATTACACCGGTGGAGAGGGTGTTCAGCATCAGCTTTACTGCCAGGTGCTCATACATATCCATACCGGTTTCCGGCAGCTGCAGTCCTGCGTCTAATAAGGTCAGCTGACTGGCAGAAGTATAACGCTTGGCTTGGGTGTGGAAGCTTTCGGGCGCTGCCTTGGCATCTACCCACAAAGCGTGGGAGCTGGGACAGGTTTCCCGTTCCGGATCGGGCTCGTTGCCGATGATGAACCGCTTCAGAGCTTTGCCGCTGATGTCCGGGATCTTCTCGATCTGCCGCTGGGTCAGACCCAGTGCTTCGTAGGTTTCCCGGCTCCATTCGATACAGTTGGGCTCCCGGAGGAAGCAGCGCACCCAGGCTTCTCCGGTTTCACATTCCGGATTTTTCACAAATGCCCAGGACTGGGGCTGACCGGTCATATCCGCAGAGCAGAAGGGCGGGGTCATAAAGGTAGGTGCCCGTTCGGTGGTGTCTGTCAGTACATCCAGCAGGTATTCATCTGCAAAGAGAGTGATAAGACCGCCCTGTTCGTAGACCTTCTGCTCGTAGTGGGAAGCTTCGGAAAGAAGCGTTACGCAGCGGTCAGACAGAAGCTGCTCTGTCATATTCTTAAATTGCTTGCCGTACCAGATGTAGCCCCGGAACGGATTCTCCACACCGGCAGCTTCCAGAATGTCCCACAGTGCCCCTTCCAATGCTACGGCAGCGGCAAACTGCTCAAAGGTGGAGGACTGCATACGGGTGGAGCCGGTGAGTGCCATTGCACCGCAGGGCAGGCTGATCACGTGACACCGTGGACTGCCGTAGACCTCCTGTGCCCGGGACATCTTTTCGATCAGGGGCTTGGGGTCGGAGCAGATGAGCATATAGACGGTGGCACCGTCCTCCAGAGCCTGGGCGGCTGTGCCCAGAATGGAAGTGGTCTCGCCGGTGGCAGTCACACCCACCAGCAGGTCTTTTTCATTGAAATGCCACTCCTTTGCCTGTGCTCTGCCCAGGAGGGTAGAGTCCTCAAAGGATTCCACCGCCCGGATCACTGCATAGTCACCGCCGGTCATAATATTGCCCACGGATCCCAGCTTTTGGTAGAGGGCGGCTTTGGCTTGGGGATATTGGGTGGCGAGCTTTGCGATACCGTTGCGCCAGGACTGCTCCAGACGCATAGAGAGCCGTCCGGAGGAGCCGCAGCCGGAGAAAACTACCTTGCCGCCGTTTTTTAAGGTCCGGCGGATGGTGTCGGCAAACAGGGCATATTCTGCCCCGGCTAAGGTTTCGGCAGCTCTGCCTGCCATTTCATCATCTACGGAGAAGAGCAGCTTAATGCCTTCTTCCATAGAGCTTGCATAGGTTTGAGAGAGGCGGCGGGTCAGCGGGTGGGGCTTTTCCGCCTCGATATAGCCCATACGGTATTCCTGGTCGTGCTCCAGGAAATAGTTTGCGTCTTCCTGCGCCTGTCGGCGCAATGCGTGAAGATCCATAAAAACCTCCCAATGGTATTGTAGGGGATGGATTCCCTGGTAGGCGGGAGGCGGAACGCCTCCCCTACGTAGTATGTTGTGTTTGATTTACCAATTCAGAATGCCCAGACCTTCCGGCTGGATGCGGCAATGGAGCTTTCGGATGCCGTTTTCACTGGTCTGTCCCAGCAGCTGGAAGCCGTCCTGTGTATCGAAGGCTTCGATGATCTCCGGCAGGTTATATTCGTCCTCGTAGACGGACAGGGTCACATCTGCGGTGGTGCCGCCTGCGTTGATCACAAAGAGGCTGCGGTTGCCGTCAGCATCCTCCCAGGCACCTGCCATTGCCAGCTTCTCGTGGTTCCAGATCTGACCGCGGAGGAAGGCGGAGCAGTTCAGCAGGGACATCTTGCCCTCCACCACCGGGGGACGGAGCATTTCCGCTTCCGCAAAGAAGTCCCGGCGCTCCCAACGCAGGTTTGCCATCTTCTTTAAGAAGGGGAACTGGATGGGATCGTCCACGATCTCCGGGTGGATCCAACCCAGCTGCTGACCGTAGATCAGGGACTGGGCGATGTTGAAGCGGAAGTAATCCACATCGTCACGCTTGTTGTTGGTGATGACTCTGCCGAAGATAGCGGTTCTGCCGCCGTAGACACGGGAGTGGGCAGGCACACCGTCGATCTGCACCCAGGTCCAGGACAGGTAGCCGTCCAGCACACCGGAGTAGACCTCGGAGGTGGATTCGCTGACGATGGCGAACTCCTCCGGTGCGTCGGCACGGATGCCGGCAATGAGTTCTGCGTATGCCTTCCACCAGAAGTCACCGTGACCGGGGGCGTGGAGGTGATGCTCGTCACAGCACTGCTCGTAAGCGGTGGATACCACATCCAGGTAAATGCCGTCCATCTGGAAATCGTTATACAGACGGCGGCAGATCTGCCGGATCTCATTTTTCCAGGTGGTGGTAGTGGGGCACATACGGGCAAAGCGCACTGCCTGTCCTGTAGGCTCGGTGCTGGCGTAAGAGGTGAAGATAGGCTCTTCCTTCAGATTCTTGGCGGTGGCGGGACGGGCTTCGGTTTCAAAGCGGTAGTCATCGCCACGGCGGTCACACATATCCCAGGAGTAGCCGGCAATATAAGGGATCACCCGGATATCTGCCTTCTTCAGCTCTGCCATACCTTCCTTCAGATCATGGTGGACAGGGAAGTAATGGGGGTTATCGTTATTAAAGGGCACCCAATGCCAGTTGTACAGATGGTAAGTGACAGGTACACCGATCTGCTCCCGGAACTTTACTGCCTGGCGGTACCAGTCCTCGGGGTTCTTGTCGGCATATTTCTCCCGGAGGGTGATGGGGAAGGGATTGGCATCCGGGTTTTCGTTGGGCATAAAGTGCATGATCCAAACCGGGCAGTTGCGCATCCATTCCGGTGTGTCAGCTCTGCCCCGGAGAGGAGAAAGCCACTTGGCACAGGTGAATACGAACTGGCGATAGATCTCCGTAGCGTCGAACCAGTCACCGGAGAAGCGCTGCCAGACCATTTTGCCGGGAAGTGTAAAGGAGTTTCCGGCGTGGCGCTGGTAGGGCGGGGTGACATCGGTGTACAAAAGGGTACATTCGGACTGGGGCGCACCGATCATACTGATGAACTTGGGATTGCCGTCGGGATCGTGGATACCCATATAGATGCCGTTTTGGGCATTGGCAGTTTTGTCCATATCCACAGGATTATACAGGGCAGTAAAGGGCATATTCACCCGTACACCGGTGGGATACTTGCCCCGGAAGGTGTAGCTGCGCTTGTTGATCTGCTTAATGAGGGCACCGCTGCCTACAGAAGCGTAAGCGGTGTTGAAGCCCTGTGCCAGCGCCTGGGGATAGGTGACACCGGTGACGGACCAGCGGTCACTGCGATTGACCACCTTGGTGGACCATTCGATACGGTTCTGCTCCGGGATCAGGAAGGCTTCTGCCATCACGGTGATGCCGGTGACTCTGCCGTTTTCCGGATCGCTGAGGGTGACCCGGACATAATTCTTCTTTTCCATAATGTCCACCTGATCCCAGCTGTAGCCGGCATCGATGAACAAAGGACGGTTATACTGGGTGTCCCACAGGTCAATGTGGAACAGCGGCCAGCTTTGGCAATGGACGGCTTCCCCGGCAAAGAAGGGGGTGACCCACACACCGCTTTTGGTCTGCTCCAGACTGAAGGACAGAGAACCGGCGGTGACCGGGACAGTCTTTTCCACAAAGGGGGTCATTATGTGCTCCGGCAGCTCCGGGGTACGGGCTTCCAGTTCTTCCATAGTGGCAAAGAAGTTCCGGGGCTTCTGCAGCAGGAACCAGGCACCGGGGGCATTCTTGCCGGAATAGTACCGCAGGTCACCTGCCAGAGATGCCATTTCAGAGAAGGTCTGAACGAACTCAGCCTCGATATGGTAGGTGGGAGTGCCGCCGATGATGGCGAAGTAGCCGTTGGTGCCATTGACTGCCACGGCATTTTTGAAGGTGCAGGGGCGGGTCTTCATACGCTCCCAGGCAACGTGGGGACGGATGGTCATTAAGGTTTCGTAGTCCGGGGCAATGGGATTTTTCTCCTCCGGCAGGCTGAAGGTATGGCTGAAGGGCTTGTCCTCAGCATCATACTCGTAGCCGGTGAAGTTCTCCACCTCCAGATCTTCCCAGGATACGTCCATCAGCCGGACGGTATAGCCGCTGCAGCGGATATCGCTGCCGTAGCTGGCAGATACATAGAAGGCGGCAAGCTCTGTGTCGAAGGTGAACCGGTAGGTCACCAACAGACCGGGAATGGGTGCGCCGGTTTCTGCCTCGGTGGTGGCGGCACGGACGATCACGGTGTTATCCCGGAGGGCAAGCTCGGTCTTGTCGTTGAACAGGTAGAACCGTTTGCCGGGCTTCCGGATGAAATCGTGGAATACCAGAGTCCGGCTGCCTCTGCCCAGCTTCATTTTCACAGCCAGGGTGTGATCATCCCGGACGGTAAATTCCGCGTTTTTCACAGGGGTGGTCAAATCAAATTTCTTCTGAATCATACATTTTCCTCCTGTATGGTAAAATTATGAGAAAAAACAGTTTTTTACCAGGGTCAAAGGCTCCCTTGTGTAAAGGGAGCTGCAGAGTGTCAAAAAAGCCGCAAACCGTCAAAACGGAAGTTTATCAGCGTAGAGTAACATTTTATTCTCGTAGGGGACGATTGAGGCACATCGTCCCGCCTGATTTTCTTCTTATAATGCAAGAAAATACTTGCTGCGCAAGCGTTTTGACTTACTTCAGAAAACGACCTTTACCGTACCATCTGTACGCCGACAAGGTCGTTTTCTTCGTCTTTGCGGCTCCTTTGACCTCTGTCAGACTGTCGAAAAAT
>JAZQHW010000050.1:0-2883 GCA_045540795.1 Faecousia sp.
AGGGGTCTTGACAATCACAACATCTTGTTGTATACTTAGTGTAACACGGATGTTACATTTTGTACACAACAGGGTTTCTTTCTATAATGTTACATATCAAGCGAAAAGAGGTTATGAAAATGGAAAAAGTAACACAAACAGAGGATAAAAAGGTTATTGCTGGCAAACGCCTCCGGGAATGCCGCAAAAAGCTAAACCTTACGCAGGAAATGCTGGCAGAGAAAATCGGTGAACTGCCGGAGAATAACGGCAAAGACAGAAGCGACAAACATATTGGATATATGGAAAGAGGTTTAAGAGAAATATCTCCGGAATATGCAAGGTTGCTGGGCAAGGTTCTGGGCGTTCTTCCAGAGTACTTTCTTTTGGAGGTTGACTACGCAACAGAAGCAGAGCATTTTGCAGATGTAATAAACGCTATGAACAATGAAGGCGATCTGCTATATACTGGTCTTTCCGCTTTTGCGTTACTAAATCAATTTGAGATTACGCCGCCACAAACGAAGGGTACAGGCTCGTTAGAAAACTATTTCCGTGCGGTCAAAAAAGGATACACTATTTCTAAAGGTGAGCAAGCCGTGTCCTTATCGGTTGAAGAAATGAACCGTTTTGAAAATGAGGTTTGCGATTTCGTAGAGCTGAAGCTGAAGCACCTATTCAAGCAGAAGGGAGTGGATTTATAATGGCATCAATCCGTGAAATGGAAACAAAGACAGGCATCTGCTACGAAGTAGGTGTCAGCCGTGGCAGAGGTAAAAGCAAAGTATACCGCCGCTTTTATCCGGAAGCAGGATGGAGTAAAAGAACCATCGACAGGGAGCTAAACAAATTCGTCCGTGATCTTGAAAAAGAGGTTGAAGCCGGGCAGACCGTTTCCAGAGAAGAACGCAAAGAAAAAGAGCTTGAAGCAATGCGTGAAGCCGCAAAGGTTCAAACTCTAAAGCAATATGGCGAAAAGGTCTTTATGCCTACCAAAAAGGTAACGATCAGCGAAAACACACGAAGCAGTTTTCAAGGCTGTCTGGACAGGCGTATTTATCCTGCATTGGGTGATCTGCGGCTTCCGGATATTACATCGGCTAACATTTCCGCTTTTCTGCTGTCTGTACAGGCTGAAGGCAAGAGCCACGGCACAGTTATCAAGTATTACACCATTCTAAAGAGCCTTTTCAAAATGGCATATATGAACGATGAAATACCACGCAATCCGATGGACAAAGTAGAACGCCCAAAGCCTCGCAAGGATGAAGCCAAAAAAATGGAGGTTGAAGCCTACACAGAGGAAGAAACGGCATATATTCTGGAATGCCTAGAAAAAGAGCCGTTAAAGTGGCGTGTCCTTATGGAGCTTATGATCGACACAGGTATTCGCCGGGGAGAATGCTGCGGCTTGAAATGGTCAAATGTGGATTTCCAAAGCAACACTATCACCATAGAGCACAACCTGTGCTATACTCCGGAAAAAGGCGTGTATCTGGACACTCCCAAAAATGGCAAGGTTCGCAACATCAATGTAGCTCCGGAAGTTATGGCTCTGCTGAAGCAGCTCCGGACAAATGAAGGCGTGATAAAATTCAGCCCTTATGTATTCACACAGGACGGCACAACAGAGCCGATGCACCCCCAAAGCCCCACACGGTATATGCAGAAATTCTCTGCCCGGTATGGCATACAGGAGCTGCACCCCCACAAACTGCGGCACAGCTTCGCCAGCATCGCAATCACAAACGGTGCAGATATTGCCAGCGTGTCGGAAATTCTGGGTCACTCCGACAAAGCCGTCACTTTGAGAATGTACACCCACGCCGATCAAGCTAGTATGACTAGGGCAAGTAATATCTTCCGTGAAGCCATCAAACGGAAACAGGCATAAAAAAAGCCGGGCAGGTTCAGCACCTGTCCGGTCATTTTTTCGGTCTATGTAGTGGTTTTTGTAGTGGTTTTTTTGGCTGTCAAAATATCCGCAAAAAAGCAAAAGCCCCAAAACCGTTGTGGTTCTAGGGCTTTTTTGGAGCTGCTAGCCAGATTTGAACTGGCGACCTCATCCTTACCAAGGATGCGCTCTACCGGCTGAGCTATAGCAGCATTTGCTGACAGCTTTGACATTATATCGCAGCAGGCTACAGTTGTCAAGCTTTTTTTCAAAATATCAGAAAAAATGTTTCCTTTCCCCCGGTTTTTATGGGGCAGCCGAAACCGGCTGCCCCTGGTTTTCAATTACTGCTGGGGAGAATTCTGCTCTTTTTCTCTCTTTTTCCGGTTGCGGCGGATCTTCAAACGGATCAGCACCACAATAATAGCGGCGATCGCTGCCGGGATCAGCAAATAGGGGGCTGCCACAATGAAGAACACAAACAGCTCCTGCAGGATGGTCCAAACATTCTTGAGGCTCTTGACGAAGCCCTTGCCGATGCGCTCCCAAATGGAATCCGGCTCTTCCTCCACCACGGTAAGCTCCGTCACTTCGGTGATGGTCAGGTACAATGTACCGTAGTTCACCTGGTTATCATACAGCCGCAGCTGGGAGGTGTACTCCTCCAGCTCCGTGCGCACATCGGTGAGCCGCGCCTCAATGGTCAGCAGGTCATCCATGGTTTCCGCCTGGGCCAGCAGTTCCAGAAGCCGGGTCTCTTCTGTCTGCAGTGCTGTCACCCGGCTTTGGGTGGCAACATAGTTCAGGGTGATGTCCTCAGCGGTTTCGTTGCTATAGGTAATATTGGCGTTTTCCGACACATTCTGCACAAAGGCATCCAGCTGCTCCACCGGGATACGGATGGTGATATCCGCATGACGGTAGCGACGGTCGGTGTAAGTGCTGCCGTTGCGCACCTGGCGCTTTTCCACATAGCCGGACAGCTCAGCGATACGCTGGTCGATCTGCTC
>JAZQHW010000051.1:0-8910 GCA_045540795.1 Faecousia sp.
GTTCTGAAAACAAAAACCACAGAGCATAAGCTGAATAATTACAGCAATATGCTTTCTTTGTGGGATGATCTGATGACCATTTGTGAAATGGCTGCGGAAGAAGACGATGACTCCATGCTGGAAGAATTGAAGGACGGATTCCAAAAACTATCCGATGATATGGAACGCTGCCGGCTGGAAACTCTTCTCACAGGTAACTATGACAGCAATAATGCAATGGTAAGCTTTCAGGCAGGTGCAGGTGGCACAGAAGCACAGGATTGGTGCCAGATGCTTTACCGTATGTATACCCGCTGGGCAGAAGCGCACGGATACACCTATAAGATTATGGACTATCAGGAAGGTGACGAAGCCGGATTGAAGTCTGCGGATATTTTGATCGAAGGTGAGAATGCCTATGGCTTCTTGAAAGGAGAAAACGGTGTTCACCGTCTGGTGCGTGTTTCTCCCTTTGATGCCAATGCCCGCCGTCAAACATCCTTTGCCGCTATCGAAGTGATTCCGGATATTCAGGATGACAGCCAGGATGTGGAAATCAAGGCAGAGGACTATGAGATGCAGGTATTCCGTTCTTCCGGTGCAGGTGGACAGCATATCAACAAAACATCTTCTGCAGTCCGCTTGATCCATAAAGCTACCGGCATTGTTGTTGCGTGCCAAACAGAGCGCAGCCAGTTCCAGAATAAGGAAAACTGTCTGCGTATGCTTCGTAGTAAGTTGGTGGAGATCAAAGAACGTGAGCATTTAGACAAGATCTCGGATATCAAGGGTGTACAAAAGAAGATTGAGTGGGGCAGTCAAATTAGAAACTATGTATTTATGCCTTACACACTGGTTAAGGATACCCGTACCGGTTGTGAAACTTCTAATGTGAATGGGGTTATGGACGGAGCACTGGATCCTTTCATTAACGCATACCTGACATGCCTGGCTACCGGTAACTGGGTTACCAAGTAATAGGGTAAAATTAGCAAAAAATACCGAAATAATGCTTGCAATTTAAAAATACCTGTGGTACAATAACTAGGCTTATTTTGCGTTACTGTGTAGATATACCGGTTTAACGATTTTACTGTCTGTCGGCTTATTAAAGAAAACGGCGGAAAGAGGTAAATAACGAGGAGGAAATCATAATGAAGACTATGAAATCTGTGCTGGCGCTGGTTTTGGCGCTTTGCCTGATGATGGCACTTGCTGTGCCTGCTTTTGCAACGGAAACTGTTGCCGAGACCACTTCTGCTGCAGCCGAATCCACCGGCGCTGCTGAGGAAACTACTGCTGCTGCTGAGGAAACTACTGCTGCAGAAGAAAAGAACGAAACTGAAGCTGAGGCTACGGAAGAGGTGTTGACTGACGGTGCTGCTGAAACTACCGGCGCCGCAGCAGATGAGGAGCATGATCACGATCATGATCACGATCATGACACCACCACCGAGAAGAAGCCTGTCAGCGGTTGGAAGATCTTCGTCACTGTTTTGGAAGTTATTGCCAGTATCGTGTTGGTATTTGTAATTCTGATGCAGTCTGGCAAGGAAGCAGGTCTGTCCGGTGCACTTTCCGGCAACTCCGATTCTTATATGAATAAGAACGGTATGGGTGGCTTGGACAAGAAGCTGGCTGCTGCAACTAAGTGGGTAGCTTTGGCTTGGGTCGTACTGACGCTGATTTTGGCATTGATTCCCTGATCTTTACATTTATGAGCCACAGGTTGTTGCCTGTGGCTCTTTTTGTTTCTGAATATCCTGCATTTCTTGTTTTTTTAATAGAAATGTGATAAGATATAAAAATGAAAGGGGAGTGCGATTATGGATGCGCAAAAGCTTAAAAACATTGCACCGGAGTCTGTGTTTTATTATTTTGAGAGGCTCTGTGAGATTCCGCATGGATCCGGAAACACGAAAATGATCAGTGACTATATTGTGTCATTTGCAAAAGAACTGGGGATTTCTTATATCCAGGATGATGCTAATAATGTAATATTGTTTGCACCGGGAACGGTCGGTTACGAGAACCATGCCCCTGTGATCCTCCAGGGACATATGGATATGGTTTGTGAAAAAGATGAAAATTCTCCTTTGAATATGGAAACAGATCCGTTGGATGTAACCCATGACGGGAACTACGTATTTGCAAAAGGAACAACTCTTGGCGGTGATGATGGAATTGCAGTCGCCTATGCGATGGCGTTGTTGTCGGATCCGACGATTCCCCATCCTCCGCTGGAAGTGATCATCACTGTTGACGAAGAAATCGGTATGTTGGGTGCGGATGTGATCGATGTTTCTATGCTGAAAGGTAGAACGCTCATCAATATCGATTCTGAGGAAGAAGGCATCTTTACAGTGTCTTGCGCCGGCGGTGCTACAGCAATAATTTCAATGCCGCTGTCTAAGCATGCTGTTTACGGACCTTGTATCCGTTTAAGTGTAGAAGGACTCCAGGGTGGGCATTCCGGAGTCGAGATCCACAAAAACCGTGCCAATGCCAATAAAGTGATGGGTGAATTGTTGAGCAGAATTCAAAAACTGATGCCTGTGTGCCTTACTTCTTTGGCTGGTGGCGCAAAAGATAATGCAATTCCCCGTTCCTGCCAGGCTACAATGGTAATGCTTGGAATGGGCGCTGAGCGGATCAATGATATTATTGCACAGTTACAGGAAGAGATCCGCACCCGGTATGATGAGCCGAATGCAATGATTCTGGGAGAAAATGTGGATGCATTGGGTGGCAATGCCCTGTCAGCAGAGCAAACGGCTGCGATTACCGCTATTTTGTGTGCCTGCCCCAACGGTGTTCAAAAAATGAGTGAAGATATTGCCGGCTTGGTGCAGACAAGCTTGAATCTTGGTATTGCAAAAATGGAAGAGCAGATGATCTTTACTTTCTCTGTTCGCAGCTCTGTTGGTGCTGAAAAACAGAATTTGCTTGAGCAATTACGGAAACTGGCTGAGTTTTATGGCGCAGAATATACACAAATGGGTGACTATCCTGCCTGGGAATATCGAAAAGATTCCCCACTGCGTGATACGATGGTTCGTGTTTATCGGGAGATGTTCCAAAAAGAACCGCAAATCGTTGCGATTCACGCAGGATTGGAATGCGGACTTCTTGGAGAAAAGCTTCCGGGGTTGGATTGCGTTTCCATTGGCCCGGAAATGCACGATATCCATACCAGCCGTGAACGGTTGGGAATCGCATCCACGGAGCGGACTTGGAATTTCCTGTTGGAAGTATTAAAAGCTTTATAAATTTACCGGACCTGCGCAACAAAAAGAGCAGGTCCGGTTTTTAAAAGATCAGAAGCCGCAGACATAATACAAGAATAATGCATTGTGCAGCGAAAATCAGTGGTAAACCTAAACAAAAGCGTAAGTGCTTGGTTTTGTGCCTTGCTAAATGCATACCTGCTATACAACCCAAACTTCCTCCAATAGACGCAATTCCTAAAAGAAGGGATTCCGGGATCCGCCATAGATTTTTCTTTGCTTTGTACTTATCTATAAGCATAAGCAGGAAACCAACTGCATTGATTATTAATAGGTAAATGAGCAAAGGGGTCATAAGAACGATCCTTTCAGGAGGAATGAAAATGAAAAAGTTGATCTGGTTAATACTCTTTATTCCCGTGTTGGCGGGATGTACGGCTTCAGAAACATTTGAAACACTGATGGATACAATGGATATGCCTGCAATGGCAACGGTACAGTCGGTGTCTGTTTCGTTACCGGAAGAGGCGGTATCGACAGTTTTACAAAACGATTCAGCAAATAAGCTGTACTTTTGTGACGGATATACTGTAAGCGTACAAACGATGGCTGGGGGTGATTTAGACCGAACATTGCGGCAATGCACCGGCTTTGGCAGAGATGGTTTGACAATGCTGGAAAGACAGCAAGGGACGGCAACGCGCTATGAGGCAGTGTGGTGTGCGGCGGGAGAAGGGAACGAACAGATATGCCGTTGCGTACTGCTGGATGATGGAAGTTATCATTATGCAGTGACGGTTATGGCAGAAGCAGAACAGGCAGGTGAGCTAACCGCTGTTTGGCAGCATATCCTGGATTCGGTTACTCTGCATACAGGCTGAGGGCTTCCTGGCAAAGTGTTTTGCACTGTTCAATTACCGATTGAGGGTAAAGGATCTGCGCTTTGGTGCCGAATCCAATGATCCAGCTGAGAAACATAGGGGAAACGGCGATTTGTACCGTGAAGTTAAAATAGTCTTCGCCATCGGGTATCAGCATAATATCTTTTCCAAAACGGTCAATCACTACATTGGCAAGACTCTTATGGAAGCGAAGTTTTACGCTGACGGCATCACCGGAATACATTTGGAACAAACGGTTTGCGTGAGATATCAAAGCTTTCCCACTTAATTCAGGACATTGAATTCGTGTTTCTCCGGTGCAGATAATATCATCCATTCTGTCTACACGGTAGGATGTGATACCATGCCGCTGAGAAAAAGCGAGTAAATAACAGTTCTCATTATCCTGGCACAGTCCGTAAGGACTTGCCAGGTATTCTTTTTCCCTGTATTTGCGTTGTGCGTGGATATCCCAGTCGAAATAACGGAATGAGATTTGTCGATTTTTAGCAATTGCATCCTGAATGCAGTCAATGTTATAGTAGATGGATTCATTCATACTCTTAACACGACCGGAAACCATAACATTCCGTTCCATTAGCTCAGCATCTTTGTCGGTACCACAAAGGTCGCAAAGCTTTTTTATCAGTTGTCGGGACTTTTTTTCAGTCAGGTATTTGCTGGACAACACGGCATCCACCAGAAGCTTTAATTCGGAAAGCTGAAAATCCTTGGGAGATGCTATATAATAGCCACCGGATCTGCCTTTGAGGGAAACAATATCCAAGCCGTAATCTATAAGTGTTTCCACATCGGAATAAATACTTTTTCTGTCAGCTGAAATACCATGTTCCCTGAGCATACGGAGCAAATCATTGGTTTTAACAGGCTGATCTTTGTGGGAATGCTTCTGCAAATAGTCCATTACAAGCAGGATTTTTTGCTTTTGGTTTTCTGATTTTGGCATAAGCAGCACCTCCATTTAATTAATTATAGCATTTTCTGGGAAAGAATGGAATGGATAAAATTGATTTTTTCTTTTACCCGTGATATCATATACAAAAAAGGAGTGATACTATGCTGTATGTGGGATGCCATCTGTCGGCAAGTGACGGTAATTATCAAATGGTAAAGGTCGCGGAATCTATCGGTGCCAATACCTTTGCGTTTTTTACGAGAAACCCCAGAGGAAGTAAAGCAAAGAAAGAAGATCCTGCGGATTGTGAAAAAGCGGTGAAAGCGCTGCAGGAAGCAAAATTCGGTCCGTTGGTTGCACACGGTGCATATACAATGAATCTATGTACAGCAGATCCGGATGCCCGGCAATTTGCTGCAGAAGTTTTGTGTGATGATTTGCGCAGGATGGCAGCGCTTCCCGGGAATTACTATAATTTTCATCCGGGCAGTCACGTGGGGCAGGGTGTTGAAACGGGTATTGGTTATATTTGTGATGCATTGAAGAAAGCACTGGCTCCCGGTTACCCGGTAAAGGTTCTGCTGGAAACCATGGCAGGAAAGGGTAGCGAGATCGGCGGTAAGTTTGAAGAACTGAAAATGATCATAGACGGCGTGGGGAGTGATCAGGTGGGAGTCTGTCTGGACAGTTGCCACGTACACGATGGCGGATATGATATTATAAATAATTTAGATGGTGTTTTGGCAGAGTTTGACAGAGTCATTGGTTTGGACAAGCTATGTGCATTACATCTGAATGATTCCAAGAATCCTTTTGCCAGCCATAAAGATCGTCATGAGTTGATTGGAGAGGGTAATTTGGGGATCAGCACCTTTGCGCAGATCGTAAATCACCCGGTCCTCAGTAAACTGCCTATGATTCTTGAAACCCCCAATGAATTGCCGGGATACGCCCGGGAGATCGCATTGCTTCGGGGACTTGCAGATTGATTCCGGGTATGTATATATTTTTTAGGAGGTGATGATGTGGCGGAGTTTGTTTCTGCACTTGCCAATGCTCAGGAACCTTATGTAAATGTATATATTGCTATTTTGCGTTGGGCAGCACCTGTAATTGCGCTGATACTGCTGTTTCGCTGCATTAAGCCTTTGATGAGTTTTCATCGTGAACCGGAGATCTGGGCATGGCTTTGTCTTGCAGATGGTAAGCGGCTGCCGATCACACATTGGGAAAATGTGATCGGAAGAAGTAAAAGCAGCGATATTATTATTGATTTTCCAACAGTATCGAAAAGTCACGGTGTTCTGACTCGCTATGATGACGGAAGCTGGACAATTACTGATGCGGACTCCAAAGACGGCATATATGTAAATGGAAAACGTATACGAATCCGTGCAATAAAGCCGGAGGATGTGATCTCAATTGGTGGGATCGATATGACACTGGAACCGATTTCCAAACGGCAGGAGCAGAAGCTGGCACAATTGCGGACGAAAGCAGCGTCTTTGGGTAGTAGTCTTTTTAATGTTACGCTGTTATCTGTATTTCAGTTTTTATCCTGCCTGGCGTTTTTACTGGTGGGGTCCGGAGAGTATGCGTTTAATACTATCCTTGGTTTTGGTGGAATTATGTTCTGTCAGTGGCTTCTGTTTCTGTTTTATGTCTGCATCAGAAGGACTTCTTTTGAAGTGGAAACAATAGCTTTCTTCCTTTGCACGATGGGAATGTCTGTAATTGCCACTACACTGCCG
Organism: Faecousia sp.; assembly: GCA_045540795.1. Lineage (GTDB taxonomy): Bacteria > Bacillota > Clostridia > Oscillospirales > Oscillospiraceae > Faecousia. The sequence continues at coordinate 6,755 of JAZQHW010000051.1, forward strand.
GGAGAAACCCTGAAACAGTTGATCTCTGTCGCTTTGGGGTTAGTCGTGTTTTTAGTGATTGGCTGGTCTTTACGGGATTTGGAACGGGCAAAGAAGATCCGTTATGTTGCAGCAGTTGCCGGCATAGGATTTCTGGCGATCACGCTTATTTTTGGAACGGAATACTATGGCGCAAAAAACTGGTTGTTGATCGGTTCCTTTTCTTTGCAGCCGTCTGAACTGAGTAAGGTGTGTTTTGTTTTTGTGGGAGCTTCCGCAATGGACAGAATTATGTCCAAAAGGAATTTGTTTTCTTTTATTGCCTACACTGTGGCAATATGTGGATTTCTTGCCCTTATGAATGATTTCGGTACGGCATTGATCTTTTTCTGCGCGTTTTTGGTGATTGCTTATATGCGTTCAGGCAGCGTAGGAACGATTGCCTTAGCTTGCACAAGCTTGGGCTTTGCGGGTGTTGTGGCATTGAAGATAGCGCCCCATGCACTCCGCAGATTCTCTTCCTGGCGGCATATCTGGGAAGTGCCCCTTGACGGTGGTTACCAACAAACACGGGCACTGATGTGTATGGCATCCGGCGGCTTTCTGGGATTAGGTGCCGGTAACGGTTGGATGCGAAATGTTTTCGCTGCCGATTCTGATATGGTGATCGCAACGGTAACGGAAGAATGGGGATTGTTGATGGTAATAATGATGATCCTCTGTATTGTTTCACTGGCGGTGTTTTCTGTTCGTTCGGCTGCGGTTGGCAGAAGCAGCTTCTATACAATAGGCGCTTGCACTGCTGCCAGCATTATGTTAGCACAGACTATTCTGAATGCTTTGGGAACTGTGGATATTTTGCCACTTACCGGTGTTACATTCCCGTTCTTATCCAACGGCGGATCCAGTATGATCTGTGCCTGGGGGTTACTTGCTTTTATCAAAGCAGCAGATAACCGGCAAAATGCCAGCTTTGCTGTGCGTTTGATTAAGAATGGAGGCGAGGAGGATGAATAGAGTTGCCAACCGTGCTGCTATAGCACTCCTGCTAGCCTTTGTTTTGATCCTGGGTTTTGGCTTTTTTATCTATGAATATGTGATAAATGCCAATAATTGGGTTGTTTTTCCCGGCTCTCCTCATTTGTATAACGGAAGGAATATCGGTTATGGCGTTGTGGTGGATAGGGAAAACACGATTCTGTTAAAAATGGACTGGGAACGTGAGTATGCGAAATCTGAAGAAATCAGATTGTCAACCGTCCACTGGATCGGAGACAGAAATGGCAGTGTCAGTGCACCGGCTTTGGCAAATTATGCGGCAGAACTGGCAGGCTTTGATCTTCTTAGCGGCATTTACACCTATGACAAATCCGGCAGTGTTGCAACGCTGACCTTGTTCCAGCAGGCGCAAACAGCAGCACTGGAAGCTTTGGGTGACAGGAAGGGAACGGTCGGTGTCTATAATTACAAAACCGGCGAGCTGATTTGTGCGGTTACTACACCTACCTTTGATCCGGATCACCTACCGGATATTGAAAATGATCCGCAAGGTAAATACGACGGAATTTTTGTGAATCGTTTTACCCAGTCGTGCTATATACCCGGATCTATATTTAAGATCGTAACTTTGGCAGCTGCTTTGGAAGCAATTCCGGATATTCAGGAGCGCACTTTTGTGTGCAAAGGCAGCTATCAAATGGGTGTCGATGAGATCACCTGTGAAGGTGCCCATTGGGAACAAAACTTGCAGATGGCATTTCGTAATTCCTGTAACTGTGCTTTTGCACAGATAACAGAACTCCTCGGTGCTGATACACTACAGCGCTATGCAGATCAGTTCGGCGTTACAAAATCAATTGAATTTGATGGCATTACAACGGTAGAGGGTAATTTTTCTGTAGAGGATGCAGCACCGGTGAGTGTAGCGTGGGCAGGTATCGGGCAGTATACCGATCAAATCAATCCCTGCGCATTTATGACATTTGTGGGCGCTGTTGCCGACGGAGGAAGAGGAGTTAATCCTTATTTAGTCAGCAAGATCCAGGTGGGAGATAATGAAACCTATTCTGCAAAAACAAAGAATAACTCCCGTATTATGTCTGCAAATACTGCAAAAACAATAAGTGACTATCTTGCGTTCAATGTTTCTGATAAGTATAAGTCGGAGGCCAAGCGGT
>JAZQHW010000052.1:0-26775 GCA_045540795.1 Faecousia sp.
CGCTTGCGCAGCAAGCATTTTTACAATCCCTCAGTCAATTGCCTAATATCGGCAATTGCCAGCTCCCTTTAACAAGGGAGCCTTTTTGCGCGCTGTTTAATATATTTGTTTTGACGGTTTGCGGCTTTTTTGACACTCTGAGGCTTGACCAAAACGGTCAAGCCTTTTGTAGAAATGATATACTTTTTCCGTCACTTTCATCTGCAGCAGGATAATGGCAGAAAAGATTGCTTCCTGTAGATAAGTATGCTATAATGACGAAAAGAGACACAGGAGGTCCCATTATGAAGGATTTTTTTGCCTACTTTTTCGGTCAGGGTACAACACAGGAATTTGCCCTGTTCACCCCTGCGCACTTTGCGCCGATTCTGGTAATGATCGCCCTGATCCTGCTGATTCGAAAGTTTGCCCCCCGGCTTCGGGAATGGAAATATGAGCAAACCCTTCGCTATGTACTGGCATTTATTCTGATTATCTCTGAAATGGCATATTACTGGCGGTTGGTGGGTATCCCCTCTCTGGGTCCAAACCCGGTGGATCATCTGCCCATTGCTCTGTGCGGCTGGGCTGCGATCCTGTGCAGCTATATGGTCATCGGCAAAACCCAAAGCTTTTTTGACATCTCCTATTTCTGGCTGCTGTCCGGCTCTCTGTTCGCACTTCTGACCCCCACTCCTTTGAATTTTGCCGGTCCTACCCGGTTCCGCTACTACCAGTTCTGGACTGAGCATACTATGGGTTACATTGCCATCTTCTATATGATCTTTGTCCACGGTATGCGCCCCTCTGTCCGGTCTGCTGTTAGATCCTACATTGCCCTTGTAATTTTTGCTGTATTTGCCTACTGGGTAAACCAAATGCTTCCCGGTGCCAACTATCTGTATATGGCGCGTCCGGAGGCAACTCCCTCGGTACTGGATATTCTGCCCCCTAACTTTGCTCTGCGTATTCTCGTTATGGCAGCCGTTATCACATCTATGTACGCTTTGGCATATCTTCCCTGGTATTTGAAGGACAAAAAAGCAAGCAAAGAAAAAACACCTGTATAATTAACCATTCCCGGAACCATTAGGTTCCGGGAATGGTCAGAGTGTCAAAAAGCCGCAAACCGTCAAAACAGGTATAACATTTTTGGAGTATCCTTTTTTTAATGCTACAAGCTGAAATGTCAACACCCCTACGATTTATTTGACACAAAGTGTCGATTATGGTAGAATAATGCAAATACTTATTTTCCCCACAGGAGGAAAGTATGAAAGAGATTTTTATCAGCTATAGCTCTGCGGACTTTTCACAAACCGCTGCAACCGTTGTCAAAAAGTCTTTGATCATAAAGAACCCCTGAATAACTAAAAATTGTTTTAAGGGGCGGTTTCGCCCCTTTTTTCTATCCAAACAGTTGAGAGGAAGTAAAGATTATGGAGTACATTCTTTCCACACTGGTTACTGCCGCAGTATTCGTTACGCTTATTCTTCTGCTTGCTGCCAAGCCTAAAATTTCAAAAGTATTCACATTTATCGCCTTCGGCTTTGGTGGCATATGCGGTCTTTTGATCTACGGATACGGCTATGCGATCACAATCGACAGCTTTCTGTTGGCAATTCTGAAAGCAGTCCTATCCGTCTGCCGTTCCTTTGTTGGCAATAACGATTATGATGCCATTTCTGCTGCTCCCTTTATGCAAACACAGGGTATGCAGATTCTTTGTGCGTTGGTGCAGATCTGTTCCCTGTATGCAACAGCAAGTGCAGTTATCACCACGATTGGCGCCAACGCGCTAAAACACCTTCGGCTTTGGCTTGGTCGTCGCAATCATCTGCATTTGATTTACGGAACAAATGCAAACGCTTTGGCGTTTGGCAAGAAACTGGTATCCCAAAAGAATCATACCGTTATTTTTGTAGATTCACAACCCACCGCCTCCGCTGCTGCTGAAGTTTCAAATATGGGATGTGTGTTACAAAGTGATACCGCCGCCGCAACCGGGAGTATTAAATTCCTTCGCCGTATTGGTTTTCCCAAAGGCAAACGGAGAATCACACTATATGCTTTAAACGAAGATTCCAGCAATAATATTCAATATGCAGCGCACCTCTTGAAATCCCTGGAAAACCTGACTGTACCGGCTGAACTGACACATCTTATTCTGATGGCACAAGAAGAGATTGCTGTCAGCCGCCTGCAACATATTTCCGACAGATATGGCTACGGATTTGTCACAGCAGTAAATGAACCGCAAATGGCTGCAAGGCTTCTTACAATGAAATATCCCCCCTGCAACATTATTTCTTTTGATGAGGACGGAAAAGCTGCTGAGAATTTTGAAGCACTCCTGATCGGTTTTGGTCAAGTGGGGCAAGCAGTTCTGAAATCCCTTGTTATGAATGGACAATTTGAGGGCAGCCATTTCAAACTGGATATTTTTTCTAAAGATATCGATGAAAATGACGGAAACTTTACGACCCAATTTGGAACGGTCTTTGAGCAATACGATATTCATCTTCATAACAACAATGCCCGCAGCCGGAATATGTATGCGTTCCTGAAAGAGCACGCTGACCGACTTCGTTATATTGTTGTTTCCGCAGGTGACCATAAAAGCAGCCACGAGATTGCAGAGGAAATCGCCTCTTTCCTGAATAGTATTGGGCGTAATATTCCTCTCTACAAATGTACCCGACAAGGTGTTGCCACATATAATCTCGACGGCACCGTAAAAAAAGCCGAAAGCATTTACAGCATTGATCTGCTTTGCAGCCATATGCTGGATCAAAAAGCAATGATCCTGAACCACAAATATCAATCACGATCTGACAACACACCTTTGCAAAACTGGATGGAATGTGATTACTTCAGCCGTCAAAGCTGTCGTGCCTCAACAGACTTTATCCCTGCGTTTCTTCGTGCTGCAGGAAAAAGCGCAGAACAAGTCGCAAAGGGTGATTGGGATCTCTCGCCCAAGCAAGTGGATAATTTAAGCAGAACGGAACATTTGCGCTGGTGTGCCTTCCATTACTGTATGGGCTTTTCCCCTATGGATGAAGCCGAGTATGCTGACAGAACAGAAATTTACTTAAAACAAAAAGAACAGGATGGAAAGGCAACTATCCGCATCGGAAAGAATATGTCCGGCAGAACCCACGCCTGTCTGATTCCCTGGGAGGAACTGGATGCGCTGTCAGCAAAGGAAACCGCTATTACAGGCAAAAATGTGGATTACAAACAAATGGATACCGACAACATTATGGCGATCCCCCAGCTTCTGCAAGCTAACGAAGAATAAACGAAAGCCCTTTGCCCTAGAATTCATTTAGGAGGCATTTTCTTGGTTGATCTTGGTTTTTCTCTACAGCCCCAATATAGTCTGCCTACAGAAATGGTGATCGATCTGCTGGCTGTCTCCGGTTTTTCTGCAGTTTCCCCTGTTTGGTCACCGGAATTGGATCTGACGACTTTATCTGCCTGTATCAAAAAGCATACTATGCAGATACAGTCTCTCCACGCACCCCACCGGGGCATTCCCCTTCTATGGCAACCTGACGACGCAAACTCTTTAGAAGTTCAAAACAGCATCCTCCGGTGTATCCAGGACTGTAATCAGTTTCAGATCCCTGTTATGGTCATTCACGGTTGGCAGGGGCTTGTTTACACATTTCCAAAAGAACCTTTGGATTTCCGTTTTTTCGACCGGATGGTAGAATATGCCCGGCAGCAAGGCGTTTTGGTTGCCTTTGAGAATTTGGAGGGAGAAGAATATCTGAAAGCCCTATTGACACGCTATCGGGAGCAATCTCATATTGGTTTCTGCTGGGATTCCGGACATGATCACTGTTATCCTCACACTTTGGATTTTCTGAATGCATTTGGTGACCGGCTTATAATGACCCATATAAATGACAATCTGGGATTGCGGGATCCCGCAGGGATCCCTTCCGGAGAGGACGATCTGCACCTTCTGCCCTTTGACGGAACAATCAATTGGCAGCAAGCTATCAGAATGTTAAAGACTGCACCAAAGCAGGCAATATTAAACTTTGAAATTAAGATCCAGTCCAAAGCCACAGTCCCGGAAAAGCTTCTTTATACCCGGCAATCACCGGAAGTTTTCTTCCAAACTGCCGGTATTCGTGCCCGGCAAATTGCCCGGCTATATGAACAAGCATAAAACAATTCTCACTAAACGGAGCGATGACTCTATGATGAACGCAGCAAACCCCATAAACAGCTTCAGCCAAAAGGTGTTCCTAAAGCTGGATATGCCTACAGAAGACTCTGGGATCAGCGATCAGCAGCGAATCCGCCAGGGTTTACAAAACTTAGGTTTTGACCGTGTTACTTTTCCTGTGCATATTCTCCGCAAGCTGTATCCTATGTGCCGGGAGAGTCAATTTGCCATTACAGTAACGCTGGTATATCGGCAGCAGGATTGGGTGGTTACCGCCGTAGAGCCGGGAGATCAAACCCATATGCATTACGGTCTTGCCGTGGACTACGGCTCCACCACCATTGTTATGCAGCTGGTGGATATGCGTTCCGGTACGGTTATTGATCAGGTCAAGACTGTTAACGGGCAGACGGAATACGGCACAGACATTTTGACCCGGATCACCTATTCCCTGGAAGATGTTTCCCATATGGACCATCTGCAGCTTGCCACCGTAAGATCCTTCCAGGCGCTTCTTCTGCAACTGTCAGAACGAAACGGGATCGATGCCACCCAGTGTGGCGCAATGATCGTTTCCGGCAATACAACGATGATCCACTTTCTGCTGAAGCTCAATGCCTGGACTGTCTTTGCCGCCCCCTTTGCACCTGTTACCATGGATCCCGGCTGGATCTGGGGTAAAGAACTGGGAATGGACTTTGACGGCTTACTGTATATCATTCCTGCCGCTTCCAACTACATTGGCGGGGATATTGTCAGCGGTCTGTTGAAAGTGGATATTCACAAAAATGAAGAGGTCAGCCTGTTTTTTGACATTGGAACCAACGGTGAACTGGTGATTGGAAACCGGGACTGGATGATCGCCGGTGCTGGCGCTGCCGGTCCGGCATTGGAAGGTTACATCAGCCGGTACGGAATGCGTGCCGCCCCAGGCGCCATTGATACCGTTAAGATCCGGGACAACATCCTCAGCTATACCACCATTGACGATCAAAAGCCTGTTGGTATCTGCGGTTCCGGTATTATCGATCTTATCGCGCAGATGTTTCTGGCTGGCTGGATCAATATGGCTGGTGACTTTGATCCCCAAGCAACCAACCGGATCCGCTATCTGCCGGAGGAACAGCAGTATGCCGCCGTCTATGCCACAGAGGAAGAATCTGCCACCGGCAAGCCGCTATTTTTCACCCAAACAGATATCCGGCAATACTTAGACACCAAAGCCGCAGCCTATACTATGGTAGACTGCCTCCTGGACGCTACCGGCTGTCAGGCAAGTGATCTTGCCCATTGCTATCTTTCCGGTGCGTTCTCTGCACATTCCGATTTGGAATCTGCCATTACCGTGGGAATATTCCCAGATCTTGAACGAAAAAAATACACCGCTTACCCCAACACCTCTCTGGATGGCGCACGGATCTTATTGCTGGACCGCTTAAGACTGGAAGAGCTTTGCAAATTGGCAGAATCCATTTACTGCATCCAGTTTGCTTCCATTCCGGACTTTTTGATCCGTATGCAGGCAGCCAAATTCATACCCCACACAGATATGGACCGATATCCCAGCGTAAAGAATAATATCCAATCATAATATCACAGGGGGCTGTGCAAAACTTTCATTTTGCACAGCCCCCTGTGACATCATCCACAAATATTGGTTTCATAATTCTCCCCACACGCTTTCAGGATCGTCTTATACAGCTCCAATTCGTAATCCAATGTATACGGATTCTCTTTTTCACCCCGGACATAGGCAGCAAATGCCGCCATCATACCGTCATAACGGTCAAAGATCGGTGTCTTGGAATGGACTCCCAAATCATTCCATCCTTTATTCCAATACTCGGTTTTCCCGGTATAGATTCCTTGTCCCGGTATAAACATTTCCAGCGGTTTAAGTTCCACAGTTCCTTCCGTTCCCGTTACCACCAATTGCCGCCTTGCGTAGCCACCGATTTCCTTTGCGCTGGCTTTTACAACAGAAATACCGGTTTCGTATTCGAAGACTGCCATTCCAAAGTCGTCCGCATCCGTATTCACTTTTGTGCTTCTGTTTAACGGCAAGATCTTCTTTGGCTGACCCTGGATCTGCAAAATCAAATCCACAAGATGGCAACCCAAATAAAACATCATACCACCGGGCAGTTCCCCCAGCCACTGTCTGAGCTGCCTTGCATAAATACAACTCATTTGCGCATCCACGCTGAGGATCTCACCCAGCTCCTTTTTCTTGATCCTCTCCATTAGATCCACCACATAGGGATTATAACGATACATATATCCGGTGTGAAATACCTTTTGGGTATGCCTCATGGCGGTAATCAGTTCCTCAAATTCTGCTAAATTGGCACCACCGGGCTTTTCCATATGGATATGCTTCCCCGCCTCGGCAGCCATAAGAGCATACTTAGAAAGGTATATCTCGTCGGTCTCAATAGTAACCGCCTCGATCTGGGGGTCATTTAACACCTGGTCCAAGGTCAGCTCCGGAAAATCTGCAATTCTTTCATACTTGGCAGGGATGCGCTTCTTCTCCTCTTCAGGGTAGACAATGCCCACCACCTCAAACAGGTCACTTTGTTTGCGGATGCTTTCAAATATTTCCAGAGAATGACTGAATTTATTGATACCAATCCCAATGGTTCGGCGGAGAAGATAAGAAAATCGAATTTTACTCCTTCGGTTTTCTGATTGCTCCCACCAACAATACCTTTGTTCTGCAAAAGCTCTCCTGCTCACCCTACGAGAAAGAACTGTTTACAGAGTTATGCCGGGAAATTCCTTTCACAGAGAGAGGGATCGGCAGGTTGTACCGTTTTTTTGGAGAGGTATCTAAGCAAATGCACCAGACAAAAAAGCGATACAGCAATCCTGTTGTAGAAGAAGCCATCCGGTATATTACCCACAATCCAAATGTAAGGATCTCCCAGGTAGCCACGCACTGCGGTATTAGCGAATCCGGTCTTTATGCCTTATTTAAGAAGCATACAGGGCAGACCCCCAACGAGTGCCGCCTGCGGGTATTATGTGACCAGGCAATAACCCTATTGACCACCACCAACAAATCTATCCAGGAGATCAGCGACACCGTAGGCTTTAGCTCTACCTCCTATTTCCGAAAAATTCTGAGAAAACACACAGGCAAAACACCCCTTGCCATCCGCAAGGATTCTTTATTCTAGGTCTTATACAGCAGTTAGCAGCTCCAGTTCCCCGAACTGTAACCAATAAAGCTTTTGCGCAGAGGCGCCGTAACAGGAGAACATCTCTGCTTGTACCAACTTAGGGCGCATTACTTTTGCAATTAGATTTTAAGGTCTGACCGGATCGGTCAGACCATTTTTATATCTGATAGATTCTGTTTTCCGCAGCATATTGGGTGGGGGTTTTCCCTGTGCGCTGCCTGAAGGAGCGGCAGAAGTGGTAGACGCTGGAAAAGCCGCATTCCTCCGCAATAGCGGTAACGGTAAACGGCGTGTCGGTCAGCAGCCGCTTGGCTTTGCGGATCCGCACATCCAAAATATATTGCTTGGGTGTAACATGGTAATGGGCCTGGAAATGCCTTCTCAGATAACCCTCACTGATTCCCAGGCTCTTGGCAAGCTCCATATTGGAAAGAGTCGGGTCTTGTATGTGCTCCTCTATATATTTCAAAGCGAAGATCAGCCGCTCCGAATTCTGCTCATTTGAGGAGACAAGAATATCCAGCAGCTCGTAAAAGATGCTGTAAATTTTCATCCGGCTTTCGTTGCGCAGGAATAGCTGCTGCAGAGTCTTAAAACGCCGGATACAGTCTTGCGGATCATCCAACGGGACAACAGCAATTTCTTTAAGATCCAGACCGCTGCAGGAAAAATTGATAAGGGGAAAGCGTCCTTCACTGTCGGTCACCCGGCAGTAGCTACAGCCCTGGGGCACGAGGATGGCATTATCCGGCTTACTGATATATCTTTTTCCGTTTATGGTGTAAGTAATTTGACCACCTATGGAAAAGCATATTCCAAAATGTTGACGGTTTTCCATTTTAAAACAAGTACCTTTTTTGGAATGCACGACCACTGGCTGCCGAATATCTGTGACAAGCAGTTCATCAAAAGAGATCATAAACATCACCCAAAATGATCATATCAATAAATGACAAAAATATCAATAGAAAATACGCAAATTAGTGCCGGAAATGTTAATACAGTGTCGATTTTGCTATTGTTTGCCCCGCACAAAGATCCTATAATATGTAAAAGGTATTTTAATGCATTTGAAAAGCTGGATAATCGTACACAGCCTGCAGATCCTTCAAATAATTTTGACGAAAACTTGCAGAATGCTATACCGCATATTATTGAATTTGGCGTTTTTTACACCAAAGAGGAGGCTTTATTTAGTTATGGCAACAAAAAAACATCTTTTACCCCAAGTAGATCATTTTTTTAAAGCAAATCTGCACACCCACAGCACCATTTCTGACGGAAAACTGACCCCGGAAGAAGTAAAGGAAGGCTACAAAGCCCTTGGCTATCAAATCCTTTGCTTGACTGACCACAACACCATCGTCAACCATTCTGATATGAATGAGCCGGACTTTCTGATGCTCACCGGCATTGAGATCAATATCAACGCCCCGGATATGAACAAGGTCAACGGAAAAACTTACCATATGAACTTAATTGCCAAGGATCCTGAAAATCTCTGGTGTCCGGCTAAATTACGTCGTTGGTTTCCTATCAACGAGGAATACGAAAGAAAAACCCAATACGGCGATCTGGATTTGCAATACAATCATGACTCCATTAATACGCTGATTGCAAAAGCAAATGAAAAAGGCTTCCTGGTTATGTATAACCACCCCACTTGGTCCTGCCAGACATATGAAGACTACGTAGGACTGAAGGGTATTTGGGGTATGGAATTGCGGAACACTGAGTGCTGTATGATTGGGCATAACGAGAATAATTTCCGGGTCTACAAAGATATTCTGACCAGCGGCACCCGTATTTTCCCGGTAGGCACAGACGATATGCACTACCCAAGATCATTGGGAAAGTCCTGGATCATGGTAGGCGCAAAGGAGCTGAGCTATGCCAGTGTGATCGAGGCGCTGGAAAAGGGCGATTTCTATATGTCCTGCGGTCCCCAGATCAACGATATCTATATGGAGGGCAATGTACTGAAGGTAGCTTGCTCCGACGCGCAGTGTATCCGTGTGGAGACCCACGGCAGAATGGCGAGGACCGTCGTTGCCGCAGACGAACCTCTGCGGGAAGCAGAACTCAACCTGGAAACGTTCTTTTCCAAAGTAGATCGTGATGATCCCAATGTGTTCATCTATATCACCGTCACTGCGCCGGACGGCACTTACGCTACCACCCGTGCTTTCTACTTGAATGAGCTTATCTGATTAGGTGAAAAGATGCAACATAAATACTACTTATTTGACTTCGACGGAACGCTGGTGGATTCTATGCCCACCTTTGTTTCCGCTATGCTGCGCATTCTGGACGAAAACGGCATTTCTTATGACAGCGATATTATTAAGGTCATAACCCCCTTGGGTCTTAACGGAACAGCTGAATACTACATTAATCAGATGGGTGTAAAGATGTCCAAGGAACATCTGATGGGCATTATGAAGGAATATATGCTGGATGCCTATTTCCACACCATTCCCGCAAAAGCCAATGTCCCGGAGGTCCTGCGGGAGTTAAAAGAGTGCGGCGCAAGTCTGAATGTGCTTACCGCCAGTCCCCACATTACGCTGGATGCCTGCTTGAAGCGGCTGGGCTTATGGGAGCTGTTTGACAACGTATGGTCCTGTGACGATTTTAATACCACCAAAGCAGACCCACAGATCTATGTCCGCGCCGCAGAGAAAATGAATACCACCGTAGAAAATGTTTTGTTCCTGGATGACAATCTGAACGCAGATCAAACCGCAAAGGCGGCAGGTATGCAGGTATGCGGTGTGTACGATGAATCCTCCAAGGATTATGTGGAGCAAATGAAAGCCGCCAACGATTATTATATCTACGATTTTCAAGAATTGCTTCATTTATAAACCATTGAAACCCGGAAGGAAGACTCTGCGATAAATATATTCTTATTAACTGATGTTGAAGGAATTGCCGGTGTTGACTCCACCGATCAAATGGACAGAAAATCTCCCGCATATGAAAATACCCGAAAGCTGCTTTGTAAAAGTATAAACGAGGCGGTGACAGCCTGTTTTTTGTAAATCGGTCATTAACAAGCAGACCACCTCATTTGAACGCATTGACGCAAGAACCCATAAAAAGCAGTACCCACGATCTCGGGATATGGAGACCTTCATTTTTGAATAAAGGTGAGACCTGCAATACAAAGACTGAATACAAAACACAGGAGGACTAATTATGAAACGATTATTTTGCATAGCGCTCAGCGTGGTTATGGTACTGTCCATATTGGCTGCCTGCGGAGGAAACAGCAACGAGCAGGTCGATAACGACATTACCGGTGTTTTTTCCGTAGGTTATGCCAAGGCGGACATCACCCCCTCCGCCTCTGTACCTCTGTCCGGCTTCGGTGATAACTTAGAACGTATGTCCAATCAGGTCATGGACCCCTTATACGCCACCTGTATTGCCATCACTGATGCTGAGGAAAATACGGTCCTTTTATTTGGTACAGACCTGCTCAACAGCTATGCCAATGTGGTCACACCCTTGCGTGAAACCATCGCAAAAGAGACCGGCATCCCCTTCTCCCACATTCAGTTCTCCGGTTCACACACCCACAGCGGCTATGACCAGGGAAGTAACGGCGTAGGTTCTGTTTCCGAAGCCAACCGTGTATTCTCTGAGCGCTGCCTGCAGGCAGCCAAGGACGCACTGGCAGACCGGAAGCCGGCTAAAATGTACGGTACCTTCACCCGTCCCGAGGGACTGAACTATCTTCGTCACTATATTCTTTTCGACGGTGAATATGATGCTTACCACCTGGGTGAGCGGCCGAAGGAAGAGATCTACAGCCACTTGTGGAAAGCGGACAATCTGCTGCAGCTGGTCAAATTTACCCGGGAGGGTGGCAAGGATGTAGTGTTGATCAACTGGCAGGCACACTACTACGGGACCAAGAAAATCAATTATTACGGCATCTCCGCTGACTATCCCGGTGCATTGAAAAACGAGGTGGAAGCACAGCTGGACTGCCACGCGGCCTTTGTTTTGGGCGGCGCAGGCAATGTCAACAGCACCTCTCAGATCCCCTCGGAAAATCACAACAAGAGCTATGTAGACCACGGCAAAATGCTGGCAGCGGAAGCTGTGAAGGCAGCCACCAACTTCCAGCCGTTGGAGACCGGTACGATCCAGCTGCAGGAGTTCCCCTTCGTGGCAGAAGGTACGCTCAAGGAAAATTATCTGTATACCATTGGCTTCGGCGATTTCGCCATAGCCTATGCGCCCTGGGAGATCTTCGACTGCCACGCCAGAGCAGTCCGTGAAGCCTCCAAATATCCCTTTACCTTCTACGCCTCCTGCGCCAATGCGGGTTCTCAGAATATGTATCTTTCCCATGACGCTTCCTTTGATTACGACTGCTATGAAGCAGCCACAGCCAGATACCCCAGAGGCACAGCGGAGCGGGTTCAGACAAAGCTGACCGAAATGCTGGATCTCTGCTTCACTGCCAGTGGACAGACCCAAAAGGCTCGCCCGGAGGGTTATATCACCGAGCCTGAGGCGGTATGCGACGGTCTTGAATACATCAATCCCAAGCCCGGCAGCGCCGACGCTGCAACAGCAGGCAAAAACGGCTTCTACATCATGGTCCTTGTGCAGGGTACAAGCGTGAAGTCTTGGCTCGTTGACAATTATGAGCTGGCAAAGCTGATGTGCGAAAAAGAAACCATGAAGATCCTGGTAGATGACCGAAACGTCATAGTCGGCATTTCGTAACTTGTCCCTTTGAGAACAAGGCATATATTATATCTACGATTTTCAAGAATTGCTGCATTTATAAACCGTTGAAACCCGGAAGGAAGACTCTGCGATGAATATATTCTTATTAACTGATGTTGAAGGAGTTGCCGGTGTTGACTCCACCGATCAAATGGACAGAAAATCTCCCGCATATGAAAATACCCGAAAGCTACTTTGTAAAAGTATAAACGAGGCAGTGTCAGCCTGTTTTGAGGCAAACGCGGATAACGTTTATTACCTTGACGGGCATGGAGGTGGAGGGAACGTAATAGAAAACCTGATCGACCCCCGGGCACAAAAATGCAGCATAGAGGAATGGGTCAGACTTTTGAAAAGCGGCAGCATCGACTGTCAGATAGATCTGGGAGCCCATGCAAGAGCCGGGACGATCAACGGATTTCTTGATCACACAATCGCATCAAAAAGAATTTTCTCGATCAAGATCAACGGTATCGAAATGAGTGAGCTATCTCTCCACGCTGCGCTCTGCGGCAAATTTGGCGTACCCGTAGTCGCCGTGATCGGTGATGAAGCCGTATGCCGGCAAGCGAAAGAATATATACCCAATTGCTTTACCTGCGCCGTTAAAAATGCAACTGAGCGGAATATGGCATCTACTTATCCCAATGCTGCCAAAAAAATGCACGACACCATCATTGCGGCTATTACGGATTACAAGTCCGTACTGCCTTACAAGGTAAGTGAGCCGGTAACGGTTGAGCAGACCTTCTACCGCACCGATTTTTGTGAATCGGTCATTAAAAAGCAGACCACCGCATTTGAACGTGTTGACGCAAGAACCCTTAAAAAAACAGTGCCCACGATCTCGGGATATGGGGACCTTCATTTTTGAATAAAGGTGAGACCCGTAATACAAAGACTGAATACCAAACACAGGAGGACTAATTATGAAACGATTACTTTGCATAGCGCTCAGCGTGATCATGGTACTGTCCATATTGGCTGCCTGCGAAGGAAACAGCAACGAGCAGGTCGATAACAACATTACCGGTGTTTTTTCCGTAGGTTATGCCAAGGCGGACATCACACCCGCACAGCCTGTTCCCCTTGCAGGCTACGGTGACAATGCAGAACGCATTTCCACCGGTGTGTTGGATCCTTTGTACGCTACTTGTATTGCATTTACCGATGCCGAGGGTAATACGGTGATTCTATTCAACCTGGACTTGGGACAGACCCCGACAGAGCTGATTACCGCTATACGTGAGAGAATCAGCGAAGAGGCTGGCATTCCGACCGATCATGTTCATATGAGCGCATCCCACACCCACAACGCCTATGACGCCTCCACCACTGCCCTCGCCGGTGTTGTCAATGCAAACAATAATTTTATCGAACGATGTGTAGAAGCCGCGAAAGCTGCGCTTGCTGACCGCAAACCCGCTCAGATGTATGGCAGCTTCGCAAGACCCGATGGTCTCAACTTTGTGCGCCACTATATCCTCTCCGACGGAACAATGTGTGCCTTCAGGCTGGGCCAGCTTCCCCGTGATCAGATCTACGGTCACATCTGGAAGGCGGACAACCTGCTGCAGGTCATTAAGTTCACCCGTGACGGTGGCAAGGATGTAGTCATGATCAACTGGCAGTCACACTACTACGGCACTGGAGATGCAAATTATTATTCTTTGTCTGCCGATTATATTGGAGCAATGCGCAACGAACTGGAAGCACAGCTCGACTGTCATGCCGCATTCGTGCTGGGCGGCAGCGGCAACCTTAACTGCACATCTCAGATCAAGACCGAAAACCACAACAAAGGTTATCAGGAGCACGGTAAAATGCTGGCAGCTGCCGCAATCGAGTCAATGGACAATATGCAACCGCTGGAAACCGGCACGATCCATGTGCTGCAGAACCATTTTGTTGTCCCTGAAACTGTTAAGAAGAATGAGCTGACCGCTTTTGGCTTTGGCGATTTCGGCATGGTCTTTGCGCCCTGGGAGATCTTCGATGTACATGCAAGAGGTGTGCGTGATGATTCCAAATACACATACACCTTCTATGCTTCCTGCGCAAGCGGTTCTTGGGGAAACCATTATCTGCCTCATGACGCGGCCTTTGATTACTCTTGCTACGAGGTCAGCACAACATACTACCCCAGAGGAACCGCAGAGCTTATCCAGGCCACTCTCACAGAGTTGATCAACAAGTGTTTTGATGAAAGCGGTCAGACGCAAAAGACCCGTGCTGATGGCTACAACAGCACACCCTTCGTTCCTGTTACCGATGGCAAGGAATACACAAATCTCAGTGTCGGGGATATCACAAGTTTCCCACCAACTCTCGGAGGCTTCTACTCCGGATACTTTACAGACGGTACAAATGTTAAGTATGTTCTGATCGAAACCGAGGAACTTGTAAAGCAGATCTGCGAGCTGGCAACGGTAAAATTCCTGTTCGATGATCGTGGCATCGTTGTAGGCATTGCGTAACTTACCCCTTTGAGACCAAGGCATATATTATATCTACATTTTGGGAAACAGGCAAAAAGGCAATATGCTGTGTTATCACCGTTTAACCGGATCGAAAACTGCTCGTTTTCTAGCCCTACAAAATCTAATCAACGAAACCAAATATGCCACCTATGATTTATCGTAAAAGCAAGGGTTATGACCAATATGCGTCATAACCCTTGCTTCTTATATTAGCGTTGTTATCCAATAGATCAGCCCATAAACCACGCTTGCACTTACGCCGTATTCTATTACTGGCCCAGCAATCTGGAAAATTTTGGCACCAACTCCGAGAATGAAGCCCTCTGCTTGTGTCAACTTAGGACCCATACATTCGTGTTCTGTTAGGACCCAATTTTGAAAAACATTTACATTGAAATAGCGATGTGGTATAATAAAATAAAAGAGGTGCATGGATATGCTGGCAATTCAAACCTATCGTTTTTTGATTGGAACCAAAATCCCATTTTCCGATTGTCCCGGAATTATTCAAAACTTTTTGGAGCAACAAAACCTTCATTATAGCCGTTTCTTATACCATTTCGAAGATAACTATGGCGGCCTCCCCAAAATCATGAAAGACTGCCCTCATATTGGGTCAATGCGTTCACGCCTTAACGGAAACGGCGGTGAGCATTTTTACTTATCCAACATTGACGAGGATACAGGCTGTACCGAAGCCGAGATCATATCTGTTGTACCTAAAATTCACCGCAGATACGGACTTAGTGAAGCCTATCTCATCTATCAGGACATTGACTTTTTTGAGCAAAAAATCTCGGCTATTTTGCAAGCTCCCGGAAACGCCCCTTCCTGTATCAAGGGATCCAGTATTACCCTGTACCGTGATTCTGTCTTTCCCAGATGGAACAGCATCGACTTAAAAATTATAATCCATAACAGAACAAACACCTATGACCCTACTCCATATTTTGAAGCAATGCAGCAGCTTCTTCCCGGTGTGCGCTACATGGGGTTCGTAGAATGCTGCCTAACAACCGAAGAGCAATTTTTATATGACCAGCTGAATGAGAGTGCTACTCCTTTGGTTCAAAGCGCTTGCGCACATTTTGAAAAGCTGCTTCCCGAGCGCATCACCTCTACCCCAGCCATATTAGATACCCCAAAACTTTCGGTTGCTCCCGCACTAAAGAGACTAGGCAAGCAGTATGGTTATTCCTATGTCAAGCATGAGTATGGATGCTTCTTTGTACAAAAACGAACAGCAAATGGGCACTATATTGTACTGGATATCGATGTCGGTCCTATGTTTAAGGGTGTTGGACTCTTAATCCGCTATGTGGGTGCAGGTTTCGACCATCGTATTGGTTCCACATTCCGCTATCCGCAGAATCAAAAAGATTTGGAAGATTACTTGCTGCAAATATTTGAAGCTTTGGCTTCTGCAGAAAAGGATGTTATCACAGTACTAGACTCTCATTATCCCCCTACTCCGGATTGGTTTTCTTACATCTCATAAACATGCCGCCTGTTACGAAACAGGCGGCATTATCACAGCCAAAGCAAAGAGGTTATCCAATAAATCAATCCATACACTACACTAGCCGACACACCATATACAATCACTGGTCCTGCTATTGTAAACATCTTCGCGCCGACGCCCAGGATAAAGCCCTCTGCTTGTGTCAACTTAGGACGCAGTGATTTTTGTCGAATTGGCGCAGTTTCTTTCGATGTAACTCGAATAACAGCGTTTGCAAAGCATCAGGCACTATGTTGCGCTCATTTCCATTCTAACTCCAAAAAGTATGGATCTTCTTCTCTGCCGCAGTCTATAGAATAACTTGCTATATATCTGACTCCACCGGTTTTCGCGTTGTAAGCAAATATCAGGTAATAATAATCAATTAGGCTTTCAGCCTTATCAAATTCAAGCGTATCATCCGTGAAGTTCAAACAAGTCCATTCACCCAACTGTACTTGCTGTTCGGCTCCTTCTGGAAAATTACTTTGGATGCGGTTTAGTTCTTTCGCAAATTCCTTTTCCGGCAATAACCATTCGGCATAAATATTAAAACACGGGTCTATAACCTCTTGAAAATAGTAATAATATTTGGTTGTACCTAAGAATTCATCCGGACGATACACTTGTGAATCTTCCGCCAAGGCGCTCCTCGGTATCCTGGAGGGAAACAACTTGTAAAGATCATCATTATACATCTTTACGTAGGAGCCCATTGTCAAATAATTTTCCGGGTTGTCTGTTTCCGAATAAACCGGTGGCATTAGCCATAACCCTACTACACCCATCGGTTGTAGAATAGTAAAAAGTGTTACTACCAAAGCAAGTCCCGCAATCCATCTACGTCTTCTGCGTTTCTTTCGAACAAAAAGAGGCTTTTTATATAGCAACAAAATGACGATTGCTAATAAAATCGGAACTAAAATATACGCCGTTCCAATATAATTGGATAAATCCGTATAAAACTTTGGAAATGGAAAACGTCTACAGAGTGCAAAGAACTCATCCATCCCCATAAAGCCCCAAACCACAAGTAAAATAATAGCGGGGATTCGCATTAGCCACTTTTCCACCCGCTCTCCTATTGTTTCTTTTCTATCTGATTCAGGTAGCGATGTGTTTTCCATATTTTCTTTAATTTTGGCACAAATATTTTCCATTGTCACAGTTTCTTCTGCAGGAAAATCTTTTAGTGCCTCTACGATTTTTTGCCCAATAACTACGGATTCCTGCTTTGCACTCAGGTATTCAAGCAAGACTTCCCTCGCGGATTCTCCTCCTAATTTAAGTGTCTTAATTTGTTCCAAAGAAAAATCCGCTTTGCGAAGTAATGCGATTTGCTCAAAGACTTCTACATCTGATTGAGTAAAATTATAATTATTTCGTCCAGTATAAGATTTTTGATTTTCGGGTGTCACCAAACCATTTTCAATATACAAACGAATAGCACGGTCTGTCAGTCCTGTTTTGGCTATAACTTCCTTAATTTTCACAAAATCACCTCTTTGTAAAGCAATTATACCATTTTACCTAAGGTAAATGTCAACATAAATATAAAAAATTGTCAGTCCGTCAAAAGACGAACTGACAAAAATAATAAATTATTCCGTAAACAACCGATGCAACAGTACCATAGACGATGACGGGACCTGCAATGGTAAACATCTTTGCTCCAACTCCCAAGACAAAGCCCTCTGCTGCTGTCAATATAGGACACAGTGATTTGCAAAAATATTTACATTAAAACAGCGGTGTGGTATAATGAAAATAAACGGAGGTGTGCTTATGTTGTTCCAACTCAATATCAATCTCAATGAAGACGATTATTTAGACTTTAATAATTTTCATTCATTTGAATCTACGCACGGAAAAAAGTTGATCAGAAAAACACGCATTTTCTTTATCCTTGCAATGGTATCTCTGGTAGCACTTGTTGTTCTTATACGGGGGTGGACAACATTTTCTGTGATCTATGCAACATTAATACTGCTGTTCACCTTGCTTTATATGGTGGTATTCTTCAAAAAAGTATTAACCCATAATATAAAAGTCCAAATAAAGCGGTTAAAGAAAATAGGCAAATTGCCATTTGACCCTGAATCTACTCTAGAATTTCACGAGGATAAGATGGTAGAGATCACTGCATTACAACGCACAGAACAAAGCTATTCCATTTTCGAACGGATATGTGTAGTTAAAAACCGCTATATCCTCCTGTACAAAAGTAGTGTTAGTGCATACATACTCCCAATTTTACAAATAAAGGAACAGTTAAACCAAGACGATTTTATAGAGTTCCTTTCTAGGAAATGTACCAATGTTGAATATTATTAACCTGCATAAAAAGGCTTGACCGAGTCGGTCAAGCCTTTCTCTATACGGCGGGAGCAAGCCCTGCCCTACGATTAGAATAAAGTTGTGATCCAATAAATCAATCCATACACTACGCTTGCACTTACACCGTACACGATGACGGGACCTGCAATCGTAAACATCTTCGCGCCGACGCCGAGGATGAAGCCCTCTGCTTGTGTCAACTTAGGACCCATACATCCGTGTTCTATTAGGACTAAATTTTTGAAAACATTTACTTTAAGAGGATAGTGTAGTATAATAAAATAATGTGAGGTGGTAATATGACAAGAATAGAATTTCTTGAACTATGTGAAACCAACAACATCTCAACAAATCTAATCCATTTTGAAAACTCTGTTGCAGATGGATACTATGTGCTGAAAAACTATCACCGCTGGGAAGTCTTTTATCATGAGCGTGGAAAAGATTACGATTGTGTAGGTTTTCCATCTGAAAGTAATGCGTTGGAATATCTGCTTAGAAAGCTAGGTGTAAATATATGAAAACACTAAAAGCCTTAAAAATTACATCCATACTCAATGGGATTTTCTGTCTATTTTGTATCGCATCAATAGTTTGTCACAAAATCGCCAATTATCAATTTATAGCTGGAGATAATTGGAGAACAAGTTTCGATATTGCAAATATGCTAATGTACGGATGGATTGTTAATCCTATTGCACCGATTTCATTCACTATATGCTTTATACTTTTCTTAGTCGAACGAAAGCAACCTGAAAACAGACAGTTAATAGGCAAGAAATGGGTTTGGATATTTGCTTGGCCCGTTATTACCACAATATTTTATTTTACTGCTCTTATGCTGTTTATTGCAATCACAGGTGGAGTATGATAAAAGGCTTGACCGATTGGTCAATCCTTTTCTTATTTTAACATTTGGCAAATCCAGTAGATAACACCATACACTACACTTGCAGATACACCGTATACGATGACCGGGCCGGCGATGGTGAACATCTTTGCGCCGACGCCCAGGATGAATCCTTCGGTTTTGAATTCGACTGCCGGGGCGGCAATAGAATTGGCAAAGCCTGTGATGGGCACCAGGGTACCTGCGCCTGCGTGTTTGGCAATATTATCATAAAGGCTCAATCCTGTGAGCAATGCGGATATTACTACCAAGGTCATAGAAGCCGCTGTGGAGGCATCGGTTTTCTCCAAGCCGAAAGCAACGTAACAATTCACAAACAGCTGACCCAAAGCACAAATAAATCCGCCTATTAAAAAGGCCTTGATACAGTCCTTGATTAACGGTGATTTTGGGGACAAGCTTTTTACCAACTCTCCGTATTCCCGATCTGTCATAAACATCCCTCCTGACGGTAGGATGTGTCAAAATCACAAAAATATGCAAAAATCCAAGCTATCTTCCGACAGTATGTCAGAGGTCAAAGATGCCGCAAAGACGAACAAGCCGAAGGTGTAGGCGTACATAGGTACGGTAATCCTTCGGTTTGTGAAGTAAGTCAAATGCCGTGCGAAGCAAGCTTTTAAATATTGAAGAATATAACAGTTTTGCTTATTAATATATCAAAAGACATAGGAAAGCCACAAATCGTTAAACATACGTTTGACGGTTTGCGGCTTTTTTGACACTCTGAAATTACATAGCACCCTTACCGGTGAGGACTATACGGATGGTCCAGAAGATCACCTTCAAGTCCGTGAGCATACTGCGCTCCCGGATATATTTCAGATCCGATTCCACCCATTCATCAAAATCGTGACAATCGCTGCGACCCTGGCACTCGTGATAACAGGCAAGTCCGGTGATCACATCCAGGCGGTGCATCTGATAGGGGGTATACTGCGCCACTTCTCTGGGCAGAGGCGGTCTGGGTCCGATAATGGACATATCCCCCTTAATGATATTAATAAGCTGGGGCAGTTCATCAATACTGGTTCTGCGAATGAAATGACCAACCTTTGTGATTCTGGGGTCTTTTGCCATTTTGAAGGCAGGACCGTCCATTTCGTTATACTTTAGAAGCTCTTCCAGCTTCTTATCTGCGTCCGGGCACATCGACCGGAATTTGAACATTTTGAAAGGTCTACCGCCTTTAGTCAACCGTTCCTGAGAATAAAACACCTTGCCTCCATCTTCCAGCTTAATGGCGACCGCCACAGCAAAAAAAACAGGGCTGAGAACGATAAGCGCAAAAATGGACATAACCAAATCAAAGATCCGTTTACATACATCATAAACAGGCTTTTCCGCCGGTGCTACATATACCTTTTCCTGTTGGGTGCTTTCTATGACTGTGCTATCTTTTTCCTGTACAGTCTGCATAATGCACAACACTCCTATACCTATTTTCACCGAATCACGGCTTTGCTTCATTATAGCGTAATTCGACTGGATTTGCAAGGGCTTTTGCGATTATTTACAGTCATGAAACGAAATTGGCGTATTATGATAAAATTAGCAAATTTTTTAACAAAAAAATGACCCTGCGGAAAATTCCGCAGGGTCATCCTTTGCATTATGCTAATTAGAATTCGATATTGATATCGCCATCATCATAGCTGGCAGGTTTCTGTACCAGGTCACTGAAGTCGACACTGGAAGCCAGACGCTCCTCAGAAACAAAGCTGATGAGCTTAACCTCGGGAGAAGTATACAATTCTTTCATCATCATTCACCTCTACGTAAACTCAAGCAACTTCGTTTTCTTTGCCGATGTAATCAAATTCCCAGCCAGTAATGGAGTCCTTCCAAATGTTGTAGAAGTTCTCCAGCTTGGAGCTCATAGTCTCGTAATGATTATCCTCAGCATAATTCAGGACATCATACATGCTCATAGCCTTTGCCTTGTCACCGGTAGAAAGATAATCCACACCGTCAATGGTAATGTAAGCTGCAGCGTAAATAGTAGCCTTACCGTTAATAGCGTTCTGTGCTTCGTTGCCTGCGGTCATAATGTTGTCAACCAGGACACTGGTCTTGGCAACGCCGGACTGGATAGCAGCGGAACCGTAGTCATAGAAGTAGTTCACATACTTGCCAAAGCCGTTAGCCTGCTCGTAAGCAGTCTGCTCAGCACGGAAGTCAGTGCCGGGCATATCCTGCAGGCTCAGAACCACGCCGAAGTCAGAAACAGCATCGATCAGGGTCTGGTCGCAGTACCACTTAGCGCTGTAGTACAAGCCAGCGGAGTTGGGCTTAATGGAAACACCGGAGATCTTCATATCAAACAGGTGATAGGAAATCTTACCGGCAGCATTGACCAGCTTCACATAGGTCTGCTCACCAACAGTCTTCATAACCTCGGTGTCGCCGTCGGTGACGGTGTCAGCCAGGGTTGCAGTACCGTAGGTCTTCAGATCCTCGTTAGCGCTGTCGAAGCCGGTGAAGGTACCGGTACCGGAAACGTTAACATTCTTGCCGTTCAGGTCAACTACCAGGTTCTGGTCATCCAGAACGATCTCGTCAGCAGTATACAGCTTGATGGAGGTGACCGCAGCGTCAGCCTTGGCTGCAGCAACTGCGGCAGCAGTAGTCTCAACAAAGACCTGCTCGCCATCCTTGGTGTAAGCAGCACCAGCAACCATCAGACCCTGCACAGCTACGGGAACAGCAGCTTCGCCCTCTTCGACCTCGGGGGTGTACTCCCATTCCTTGTAGAGGATCTGTGCATTTGCCTCATCCAGAGCGATGAGCTTACCGGTGAATGCGCCGGTAGCAGAAGCTGTACCGTAAGCGAAGGTCTCGCCGGCAGAGGGAACGATGTCGCCCTTGACCTTTACAGTGCCGGTGAAGTTGCTGTTGACATTCAGCACAGCGTAGGTGTTCAGATACACATTATCGCTGTAGAACTCGTTGTTAATGGTAGCCTTCTTGCCCAGAGTCAGAACAGGCGTTGCGGAAGCAGTACCGCCCAAATAAATTGCGTTACCTTCCTTGTTCTCTTCAACACGCAGGTTGCTGAGGATAGAGCCGCCGTTGAGCTTTACTTCACCCTGACGGATGTAGATGTTAGCGCCCTCGACCTTATCATTCTCCACAGAGCCGCCGTTTTTGATTTCACCATCGTTAATGGTAACAACAGCGTTGGCGCCGCCGACGTACATATTACCGCCGAACTGAGCAGCCTTACCGCCATCGATGACGGAATTGCCGTCATAAGTCAGCTTGCCCATTTCCAGTTCCGTTTCGCCGCCAACATAAAGGTTACCGCCGATATTTGCCTGACCGTTGGTCAGATCCATACCAGAAAGATAAGCATAGCCTACTGTAGAACCGTTGTTTACAGGCTTAATGTTATTCAGGTAGAGGTTGCCGCCGTTGGCGCTTGCAACACCATTGGACACGTTGCCAGCCTGGAGCATAAAGCGAACCAGACCCTGGCCGTGAACAACTGCCTCTTCACCCTCACCGGTGGTGCCAACGGTACGGTAACCTGCAATGTTACCACCGTTCTTGGCGTTACCGCCGTAGATCTCAGGCTCGCCGTTTTCGTCGCTGTAAACACGGAAGGTCACATTGCCCTTATCACAAGTAACGTAGATGTTACCGCCGTTGCTGGTAGCAGTGCCGTTATAGATCTTGGCATCGCCCAAAATACGGACGTTAATATTCGTTTCAGCCTGATCGCCAGCAATAGCAATGTTACCGCCATTTGTAGCACTGCCGCCGAAGATCTCGCCGCCGTACATATAGAAGGTGGTTGTCTTATCAGCAGATGCAGAAGCAGCAGGTCTGATAGCCACGTTGCCGCCCCAGGCTTCGCCAACCAAAGTGCTGGCAGCAGTGCCGTTGCTGATCACGCCGCCGTACATATAGGCGCTGGCACCGAAGGACAGGAACAGGTTTGCACCCTTGACACCGTCATCTGCAGTGAGTGTTGCACCGTCATACAGGTACAGCGTGCCGTTAACCATACCGATGGTGGGCTGGGAGCTGGTGGTGTGCTTCCAGGTACCGCCAAAGAGATTTGCTGTACCCTGCAGACGCATAGCTGCGCCGGTGGAAGCGGAGGAACCGGTAATCACACCGTTACCCATCACAGTCAGCGTCTTGCCGCTCGTTGTATCAAATGCACGGGCACCGGAAGCACCGGCGATGTTCTTGCCATTCAGGTGGACACAAGCCTTGCCGGACAAAGTCAGCTGAGCAGTCAGTGCCAGGGTGTCACCCTCTGCAGGAGCAACATAGTAGTGACCGCCGTTTGCCAGGGCGCCTTCAGTGGGCAGTGCCTGCCATGCGGAGGTGATGACGCCACAGTAGGGGCACTCCATCACAGTGAAGTCGGTCATCGCATTGGCTGCAGCATTTACGGAGTTCAGGCTCCGGTAAACCAGCTTGCCATTTGCAGTGACTACCTTGTAAGCAGCTTCAGAAGCAAGGATCTTGGTCTGTGCGTCTGCTGCGCTCTCAACAGAACGGGTGATGGTTGCGCCATCTTCTGCAGTGACGTAAACCTTAGCACCGGTTTCCAGCGCACCCACAGTCAGGGTACGACCCTCAGCCAGTGTCAAACCGCCATTTTCATTGTTGATCTTGGCAGTGCCGGAGATCGTCACAGTGTGGGTTGCATCACTAACATTCACGTTGTTGATATACACACCGCCATCGATGGTACCACCGGAGATAACAAGCTTCTGGTTAGGCTTGGAAGTGCCGGACAAAGCATTTTTTGCATAAATATTGGCGCCTACATTATCGGTCTGCTCATTGGCAGTGCCGCCTGCGATGGAGCCGCCGTATACATTCATAACGCCCCACTGGAGGTAAATATGGGTACCGGTTGCACCTTCTGTAGCCACAAATTCTGCCTGGTAGATATTGAGTTCATTATCAGGACGGGCATAGTAGACAGTAGCGCAGTCGCCGGTGTGAGTGTAAGTGCCGCCATACAGATTCACATTGCC
Organism: Faecousia sp.; assembly: GCA_045540795.1. Classification (GTDB taxonomy): domain Bacteria; phylum Bacillota; class Clostridia; order Oscillospirales; family Oscillospiraceae; genus Faecousia. The sequence continues at coordinate 24,329 of JAZQHW010000052.1, forward strand.
ACGACCGTAGATGGTAGCTGCGCCGTTTGCAGTACCGCCGCCGCAGACAGTACCTTCACCCAGAACATTCAAAGTAGAATAGGTGTTTGCAAAAAATACCCGGGCACCGGTAGTGGTGATGTTAAAGCCATTCAGATGAATAGTAACAGGATCGGTGTAGCCGTTTTTAACACCCGCAGGAGTGGCATATGCTGCAGTATTCTCCAGGTTACCGGTGAGGTAATAGTGCTCACCGCCAACCAGTGTGGTTGCAGAGGTAGCTGCTTCCAAAGCAGTCCACTCAACCGTTAAGCCGCAAACAGGGCAGAATGCCTCAGTGGTGCCTGCATTGAATGCCAGATTATTGTTGAAGTTCTCATCCATGGGATCCAGAGGCTGAGGCTCGGAAGATGCCTTCTGGGCTGTTGCCAGATAGTAGGAGCCGGACTCTTCCTGGACCACGATCTGCTTGTTGTCATCTGTAGCAGTGAAGCAAGCCGCAATAGCCTCAGCTTCCGTCAGATTTTCCACAACCAGAGCCTTGGTGAAACGGCCGTCGGCAGTTACCTTAATCTGTGCGCTGCCAACAAAGTCCAGCTGCAGCTTACGACCGGAGCCACCGGAAACATCCAGTTCATCGATCTTCACAGAGCCGCCGATTTCCGGAATGCCGCAAGAGAGCGCACCTGTGCCAGTCTCAACGGTCTGGTCGTACATATTGCCGATATAGCCTACCTGGTCAGAAGTCAAAGAGTCAGGACAATCCAGCACTGCCTTCTGAATATAGCCGCCAAGCAGATAAGCAGACGCAGCCTCCAGAGAAACAGTACCATTGATCTCAGTACCTTCTGTTACTACCAAACGACGGGTGCCCCAGCAAGTAGCATCGATATTCTTGATCACCGGATTGGTAGCACCGGTTACGGTATTATACTTGCCGCCAAAGAGTCTAAGCCAAGCAGCACCAGTGGTGATAAGAACGGCATCACTATCGCTGGAAATGATACCATCACCCATAATGCTGACATCACTAGAGGAATTTCTCGTAATAGTAAGAACAGTTCCATTCGCCTTCAATGTCTGATTGTTCAGATGGATACACACCTTCTTGCCAGCAACCTTCAGAGCACCCACGTTGCCCGTGTAGCCTTCAGGGACAAAGTAGTGACCTGCAGGCAGAGCATACTCAGTGCTTTCTGTATTCTGAGGCAGCGGAAGCCAAGTCTGATCCGCAGCATCACAAGCATAACAGTAAGCCGTTACAGATTCGCCTGTAAAGGTCTGCTCCTTTGCAGAATTGTAAACCGCATTCAAATTAGTGAAATTGGTTTCGCTCGCTGCCTGTACTGCCATAACGCCCACTGCCACAACCAGTGCGATGATCAGCAGTACAGAAAATAAACGCTTTTTCATTTTCTTGTTTTCCTCCTAACTTAAAATAAATATAGGGGTTATTTCGCTAAACCGTCGGTTGCCCTAACCAGGGGATTCCGGAACCGCCGGGGCAAAAAGCCTATGTGTCATGCCGAGGCGGCTGCTGACTCATGGCGGCTGATCAGCTTGGCATGACTCAGAATGACAAATCGGCCTTCCGCCGATCCGGCTTTATAAAAATCCCTGGTGGTTTAACGATATGACGGTAACAACCGGTAAATACGGCAAAGGCAGAAATGGCAGAAATACCAACACTTTTTCATCCATTTTTCTTTGCGGCACCGAAAAATGGGTATAGCAGTGCCATAGTACCAATACGCTACCAACGTATTTATACCATTTTTTCAACCCTTTTGCAAGGATTATTTTGGATTTTTTAGATAATTTTTTAATGTATTTTTTCCAAAATAATGCACTGAATAATCCTGAATATTTATTTGTAGGGAACGCCCTGCGTGCCGTGCCGAAGTGCAACGGTACAGAAACATTTTTGCCCGCCGAGAACAAAAATGTTTACGGACAGTCGAGACGTCTGTCCCTACAGCGCATTTACACAACGGCTGGATAAACCGAAACAACTATTAATTAATACCGGTTAAAATCTATATCTTCGGCGGGAACTTGTGCAACAGGGGTCTTTCCGTAAATCACACAAACGTTTTTTCAAAAAACACAGTAATCTTGCAGAATAATATGCAAAAATCCCCCGGCTAAAAGCCGGGGGATCTTTCATTCATTTAGCGTTATGAATTACTCGAAGATCTCGGTGACAACACCGGAACCAACAGTACGGCCACCCTCACGGATAGCGAAACGCAGACCCTTCTCGATAGCGATGGGGGTGATCAGCTCAACCTTCATGTCGATGTTATCGCCGGGCATGCACATCTCTACGCCATCGGGCAGAGTGATGATACCGGTAACGTCGGTAGTACGGAAGTAGAACTGAGGACGATAGTTGTTGAAGAAGGGAGTATGACGGCCGCCTTCTTCCTTGGACAGGACGTAAACCTGGCCTGCGAACTTAGTCAGGG
>JAZQHW010000053.1:0-7780 GCA_045540795.1 Faecousia sp.
AGCTGATCACCCTGTCCACCTGCGAATACTCCCAAACCAATGGCAGACTGGTCATCGTTGCAAAACGCGTTGTATAAAAGCAATTGCCTTGGGCATTTACCCAAGGCAATTGCTTTTATAATCTTAAACTCTTGCGTGACCCTGGCGGCAGATCACATCCACCACGCTGTCCACACATTCCTGGCACTCTTCCTTGGTGGCAGCCTCTACCATCACCCGGATCACCGGCTCAGTACCGGATTCCCGGACCAGGATACGGCCGGTATCCCCAAGTTTTTCTGCCACTGTCCGCACTGCTGATAGCACCGCAGGATCATTCTGTGCAGCAGGCTTATCATTGACCCTGACATTCTTCAGCACCTGAGGATAGATCACAAGGTCCTTATGCAGGTTGGAGAATGCCTGTTTTTTCTCCATCAGCACTTCCATCAGCTTCAAGCTGGTCAAAATGCCGTCACCGGTGGTGGCATATTTGGAGATGATGATATGTCCGCTCTGCTCACCGCCCAAGCGGCAGCCGTTCTGGGACATATATTCATACACATACTTATCGCCTACACTGGTCTTGGCATAATCGATACCCATAGCATCAAATGCCTTATACAAGCCGAAATTAGACATAACCGTAGTGACCACAGTATTGTTATCCAGCTGACCCTGTTCCCGCATATAGCTACCCAGGATGTACAGGATATGGTCTCCGGTGACGATATTTCCCTTTTCATCAACACACAGGCAGCGGTCTGCATCACCGTCATAGGCAAAGCCCACATCCAGTTCATTGTCCAGCACAAACTTCTGCAGATTCTCAATATGGGTGGAGCCCACATCCTCATTGATATTCACACCGTTGGGCTCGTTGCCAAATACATAGGTCTTGGCACCCAATGCGTCAAATACATTCTTGGCAATATTCCAGGCGGAGCCGTTGGCACAGTCCAAGCCTACCTTTTTGCCCTTGAAGGAAAACTTACCCAGGGAGATCAGATAACCGATATAGCGGTTTCTGCCGGCAGAGTAATCTACCGTTCTGCCGATGGCTTCTCGCTTGGCAAAAGGTACTTCGGTATAGGCTTTTCCAAAAGCTTCAAAGCTGCCATCCAGGTAGCCTTCCACCAGATCGATGGTCTCCTGGTCCATTTTTTCACCCAAACCGTTCAGCAGCTTAATGCCGTTGTCATAGAAGGGGTTATGACTGGCAGAGATCATTACACCGCAATCAAATTCATCCACCCGGGTGACATATGCCACAGAGGGTGTTGTGGTCACGTGGAGCAGATAAGCATCACAACCGGAAGCGGTAATACCCGCTGCCAAAGAATACTCAAACATATAGCTGGAACGGCGGGTATCCTTACCGATCACGATCTTTGCCGATTCTTCACTGCCGGCAAGGCGCTTCTTTTCAGAATAGTACCATCCCAGAAAACGGCCAACCTTATAAGCGTGGTCTGCCGTCAGGTTTACATTAGCTTCTCCCCGGAAGCCGTCAGTACCAAAATACTTTCCCATAAGTTACATCTCCTTAGCCTGATCGATATTAACGCTTGGTCACTATGATATCATCCCGTTTATAAATGCTGTTTTCCGGAACGACACCCCGGACACAGCTGGTAGGATACACACTGCTTCCCCGCCCAATCACTGTTCCGGGATTCAACACGCTGTTGCAGCCCACCTCTACATAATCCCCAAGCATAGCTCCCACTTTTTTGATACCGGTGGGCAGCGCTTCTTCTCCGTGGATCACCACCAGAGATTTATCGCTTTTCACATTGGATGTGATGGAACCGGCACCCATATGTGCCTTATATCCCAAAACACTGTCCCCCACGTAATTATAATGGGGCACCTGCACACCGTCAAATAGAATCACATTCTTAAGTTCTGTGGAATTGCCGACCACGCAGCCTTCCCCGATCAGGGCAGAACCGCGAATGAAAGCACAATGCCGCACTTCCGTTCCGGCACCGATAATACACGGAGCACCCAGATAAGCTGAGGGATAGATCTGCGCCGTTTTATGGACCCAAACCTGAGGAAGCCGTTCCTCATATTCCTCTCCCAGCTGCGGACCCAAGGTCAGTATCAAATCTTTGATCCCTTTCAATGCCTCCCAGGGATACCGGAATCCGGCAAGGTATTCTCCTGCTTTTGTATGGGTCAAATCATACAGTTCCATTACGGTATACACAATACATCCAACCTTTCAAGTTCAATCAAAATCTGTGTTTTATTCTATCACAGATTGATTTATAATGCAACAGGCATCTTTTTGTCAATTCTGTTACATCTTGACTTTAATGGCAGAAATCAAAATATCCCCTGCCACCACCCGGTCCTCCGGAGCAAAGCCTTCTTCAAAATTATCCGAGTACAAAACCTGGGCATTGGGTGGGAACTCATCGTCACCCTCCCACACTAAAATCCGCATTTTATAGCCGCCAATAAAATCAAATTGATAACCGGCATCGGAGTGGGACAGAGGCAGTGCTCCCATTTTCTCACAAGCTGTCCGGAACGCTGCCAGACGGGTGCCAAAGGTAAAGGCTGCCCGGGTCAAAACACGCCCGGTATAAGGCTTGATATACAGTTCTCCCCAAGGCATTTCCCGGAAGGTTTTCCAATCACCCTTATTCAGAACTGTTTTGCTTTCCATCAGATACCGCAACAGGAATGTCTGGGTAGGCAGCGGTGGGACCGGTTCACCATCCAAACTGCGAATCCCGTAAACCGGATGGGAAATGGCAAATTCTCTGCCTATTAGGTTTACATAAAACTCTTTTCCATCCCATTTCACATCTTTCAACCGGGCGGTTACTGCACTGGGATCGATGGTTCGATATTTCTCTTCATAGAAGGAAAAAGGGATCTCTTCCTTATTATTCTCTATTTGCATTGCATTACTCCTGTACAGAATTGGGGAACAGCCGGGCATCGGTATGGGGCAGGAAGCAAGCTGCCACAAAGCTGTCCATATAGCCCGGATAGGTGGAAAGCTCCAAATAAGTCATATTGGCACCCACCTCGTGGCACTTTTCAATGGCTTTGTCACTGACCACCATTGTATATGCACCTGTGAGGCTGGAGTTACCGATATACTCGTACTTTTCCAGCTCCACATCCGGAAGCATACCGATATTTACGGCATTTTTCATATTGATACCGGAGCCGATACCGCCGGCAACATAGACCTTTTCAATAGCATCCACGGTCATATCCACGCTTTGCAGCAGCGTATCGATACCGGAGAAAATAGCGCCCTTGGCACGGATGAAGTTATCGATATCCACCTCATTGATGGACACTTCCCGTCCGGTCTCGCTCTCGGCAGCAGTTGCCAGGACATATCTGCCCATACCGTGCTGATCCCGTAAGACCCGGCTGCCTTCCCGGATAAACTGCCCCTTGGCATTGATGATCCTGGTACGGAACAGTTCGGAAATAATATCAATAATACCGCTGCCGCAGATACCCACAGGCTTCTGACCGGCATCGCCCACGATGGTCATCTCAGGCTCCATCGTATCCTTATCGATAGTCACCGCTTCAACAGCACCGTCGGTGGCACGCATACCGCAGGAGATATCGCCGCCTTCAAAGGCAGGACCTGCAGAACAGGCGCAGCTCATCAAAAAGTCCCGGTTACCGAATACGATCTCACCATTGGTACCCAGATCGATGAACAGGCTCATTTCATCCTTGTCCCAGATCATTGTTGCCAGCGTACCGGCAGTAATATCGCCGCCTACGTAAGAACCGATATTGGGTGCAATAACCACAGGTGCCAGAGGATTGGCAGGCAGGTGAAGATCCTGTGCCAGCAGTCCCTCCCAACCGAAGAAGCTGGGAATATAGGGATCCATACGCACCGGGTCAGCATCCACCCCCACCAGCAGGTGATTCATCGTGGTGTTGGCACCCACCGTCAGCCGCAGAATGGAACGGGCATTGATCCCGGCACTGCGGCACAAATTGGCAATAATGGGTGTCAGTGTTTCCTTGACAATAGCATCCTGGAGCTTTTTCTTGCCTCCGGGACGGGTGCTTTCAATGATCCGGTTGATCACGTCCGCACCGTAACGGATCTGTCCGTTGCCGGAAGAGCCCTTTGCCAGAATACTGCCGTCTGTAAGATCTGTCAGCACCATAGAAACGGTAGTGGTACCGATATCGATGGCACAGCCTACGATTTTGGTATCTGCCGGGTCGCAGATCTCCATACAGGAGAATGTATCATCCTGCAGACGACCCTTCAGGCAAATCTGCCAGTTATGCTCCCGCAGGGTAGCTGCCAGCTTCACCATCACGCAGAAGGGCACCTCCACCCGTTCCACACCCAGTTCTGCCTGGACTGCCCACTGAAGCCGCTCTACATCCGGCATTGTATCCTCCGGGGAGGGTTCGCTCATAGTCAGCACCACTGCCCGGTAGGGATTTTCAAAGGGAATTCCGCTGTTCTTCACCGCTTCCTGCGCCTTTTGGAAAATAGCGACCTCCTCGGGAGAGGACAGGTCAGCGGTCTTCATCCGGCTCTGATAAGCGCTGGCAATATCAGGGACAAACACTGTGCAGTCTCCCAGCACTTTACTGTTACAGCTCAGCCGCCAACCGGCATTATATTCCTCGTCGGTGATATGACGGGAGGGGATGGATTCCACATCTCCCTCCACCAGCTTCACACGGCATTTGCCACAGGAGCCGTTACCGGAACAAGGCGCATCAATGGCAACATTTGCCCGACGTGCCAGCTCCAGCAGGTTATCACCGGCGTTACATTCAATACTAACAGGGCTTCCGCCCTCAATTTGAAAAGTTACTTTCATCGTATTTTCATCCTCGAATTAAAAGTCGTACCTCTCCGGGGGTTGTCTCAAAATGAATGAGACAACCCCTTTTGATCTGTTACAGCAGAGGCTCCATACCCATAACAGGGTGATTCTTCTCGGTGAGCCAGTTGAGCAGTTCCTCACCGTCGCAGGTGATGGTCTCATCTGCCACCATATCGGTAAAGCTCTCGATTCCCAGCAGCTCCAGGGCGGTCTTGTTCAGCCGCTCTGCCACATCGTCCTTCAGCTCCTTAGGCATCCAAACGATTCTGCCGATACCGCCTTCTGCGGATACAAACTTCCTGGACGCAATAAAGTGTCTGCCGTGACCCATATAGCCGGGGGTCTGGACACCGCCGCCGGTGCAGCTTGCCAGTTCACCGAAGGTCATACCGGCAGGGGTCATACCCTTAAACTCACGGTTGACAACGATAACACCGTTGCTCATAGGTTCAATACCACAGATACACTCGAAGCAACCGCAGGAGGTCATCGGATCCTCCAAAATGGAGTATAGCGTAACCGTTTCCACCGCACCGTGGGTAGCATCGTTAATTGCCTTATCCACGGAAGCAAATCTGCCGGTACGCTCGTCGGTACAGCCTTCCTTGAAGATAGGCTGACAAGGACCGTTGGGATCCAGCTCATTGGTAGCCTTGGCATCCAGCCAGGAAACAGCACCGCACAAGCCCAGACGCTCAGGTGTGACTACACAGCAGTGCGCAGGAGCAAAGGACTGGCACAGGATACAGGTGTAATAACGGTCCACAGATTCATCGGTCATAGAAGCCAGACGGTCATCCCGCTGAGCATAACGGGGAATTGCGATCTCGTCCCGGAACTTGCCTGCCTGCTCCGGATCTGTGATCAATGTGATCTGACACTTATCCACAACAGCGTCAAACTCGTCCATGATCATCACATACAGAACCTCGGCAAAGTCCTTCAGCCGCAGCCCCTTTTCAAAAGCGTCCTTGGAAACACGGACACGCACCTGGTTACGCTGACCGGTGTGCATAACACCTTCCATATAGTTAAACCAGGCGTGGAATTTACGCTCGATAACCGATTCGAAGTCTACCTGCATCTTTTTACCGGCAACTTCCACATAAGTAGCCAAAGCAAACTCGCTGCCTGCATCCATATCGGGACCTACGATAGTGATCTTGTGGTCCTCGATCTCGTTCATTTCCCGCATTACCACCAATTCTGCGGTGGGATTCTTACCGGAATAGAACTCAGCGTGCACGTCTGCTTTACGGATGATCTCACCTTCAAAGGCAGCGGCAAATGCCACAGGAATGGGCAGTTCTTTAACCTTGATCTTAATTTCCCGGAGTTCCAGGGATTTTTTCACAGTTTCTTCGTGGTTACAAACAGATACCAGGGCACCGGGAACCTGATTCTCACCCAGATCCACATCCACGATCACCGGGAAGCCCAAAGCAATAGCACCGGCACCGGCAGATACCACCACTTCATTCAGTGCGCCGAAGGTATTGACAAAAGCGGGCACTCTCTCCTTGGTGTATGCCAGCAGTCCACCCAGATCACCGGGCTGCACATTGCCGAAGATCAGCGCTGCACGCACTGCAACGGTAACCACGTGGATCACACTGGTCACATCGTGACCCAGAGGGATCACACGGAATTCCAGACCCATCTTTACATCACCGGCAAGGCACTGTTCAATAACATTGCCTACCATAAAGGTCATAATACCCTTGGACTGGTAATCCTTAACCACATTTACAACATCTTCTGCGTTATCTGCCTTACCCAGCACCACCGCAACACCGGGAATATCACCGGTAACCAGCGGCACGCCTAAGGAACGGATAATGGGATCGGGCACAAAGCCAATACCGGAATCATTGGCATAGGGATCAGCTTCCAGGTACTTAAGACCTTCCAGGATCTCAGCACCCACAGCGGTGGCAAGTCCGGCATTCAGTGCCTGTCCCAGATCCTCCTGATTTGTGATTAAACTCTTCATAACACCCACACAAGCAGGCAAGTCACCCAAGGTCTTTACCTTTACACCGGTAGCGGCATAAATAGTAGGAAAACAGTAAGCAGTGTCGGGGAAGGCAACAGCTTTGTCTGCGCCGTACTTGGCAATGGCATCGTTTACAGCGCCTTCGGTCAAACCGGCAACGGCATTGCTGCCGCCATAGATCAAATCGGTTAAAACACTCATTTCGATTCCTCCTAAATATTAAGATGTCAAATAAAACAGCCGGGAGGGAGATCTCCCTCCCGGCTTTCATTGCAGGGATAATCGCAGGTTCGTACTCTTACAGATCCAGGTAGGAGTCAGAGTACAGAACGTTGTTCTTGAAGATGTCGCAGGACTTGATGGTCTCCATCAGGCGGCGATCGTTGGGGTTAACGATCGCGGAGGTCAGACCCTGCATCATACACATAGCAACCAGAGTTGCGTCCATAATGGGACGAACTTCCTTAGGTGCACCGTTGGAGTTGTTGGACAGACCACCGGTGGACTTCAGACCCTTTTCGGAGAACATACGGATAGCCTCCAGGACCTCCATCTGCTTGTCCTGCATGCCCTTGACGACCAGGAACAGGGGGTCGAACCACAGGTCGGTAGCTTCCATACCCAGGCTCAAGCCACGCTCCAGCATATTGTCACAGTGCATCATACGCTCTTCGTTATCCTTAGCGATACCGTCAGCGGAGCACAGAGCGATACAGATAGCATCGTTGGCAGCAGCCAGGTCGATGTAACCGATACGGGAACCGGCGTCAGCAGAGTTGACGATGGGCTTGCCGTTGGTACGGTTATAAACCTTGATACCGGCTTCGATAGCCTTCATATTAGCAGTATCCAGTGCCAGAGGAACATTGTTGAAGTTCTCCTGCAGCAGCTTAACTGCCCACATCATACGCTCGGGACCGTCCTTCTCAGCAGGTCCGATGTTGACATCCAG
>JAZQHW010000054.1:0-11911 GCA_045540795.1 Faecousia sp.
GACGCCGAACTCACCGGACAAACATCGCTTAACGATTGCAAGTTTCTCTTCCTTGCTGATCTTTCTGCTTTTGGACATAGAAATACCCCCATAAGAAACAGTTTTTCTTTTTCACTGTCTCTTATGGGGGTAGCATATCAATGACTGACAACCTCCCTTTTTTGAATCGTTATGATTTATTGTTCCCCTTGATCTTATCGATCCGGGCCATCATTACCGTCGCATAATGGATGCCGGGGGCATATGCCCGGTCATAGAGCTCATAGGCTTTGTTCATATTCGGCTCACAGCCGCGACCGAAAAACAGCATATTCGCCAAAAGGAATTCTCCCTCCGCCAGGTTATGCTCTGCCGCCATTGTGGCACATTCAAAAGCCCGCTGATAATTCTGCACCTCCGGCTGCTGGTACAAAGATGCCAGCTCCATAGCGGAGAAGGAATGCCCCTGGGCCTTTGCTTTTTCCAAATACTCCACGGCTTTGGGTAGATCCCGGGTGACATGACCGGATTTATACATAAAGCCCAACACATATTGTGCGTCCGCTAAGCCGCCGTCCGCAGCGATCTGCAGATATTTCTGTGCACTGCGGAAATCCTTACGGAATCTTCCTGTGGGACGGAAGCAAAGCATACCGTATTCGTAGGCTGCCATAATATGATTCTCATCCGCGGCATTGCGCAGATAGTATGCCGCCTGCATAAAGTCCGGCTTGGGGGGATCGGTCAGCACACCGTTGCGGTAAAGCATACCGATCCGGTAGTTGATCTCCGGGGTCAGAATCTCAATGGAATCATAAACCTCCATTGCTTCGGCATATTTACCGTACTTAATATAGAAATTCGCCAAGCCGATCGCCATCATATTATCGCCCTTGCCGATACCGTCTTTCAAAAAATCCAAATATTTTTGGAAATCAAATTCACAACCCAAGCCTTCCCGCAAATGGTATGCTTTTTGGGACTTGGCATAGTCGTTATAAGGCGCGGCCCGTTCTATGTATTCCATTGCTTTTTCATAGGACTGAGGCTCTGCAGGAACGGTGCCGTTGTAGTACATACGGGCAAGGATGTTATCCGCGTGGTAGCGAAGGGGATGATCCGACTCGGACACTTTCCGCAGCCAGTGAACCGCCTGTTCATAATCCCACCGGGATTCCCCTTGGGCAGAGGTTTCCCCGTAGTAATAGTTCATACCCAACTCATACATTGCTTCCAAAGAGCCGGCATTGGCATCATTTAACAGTTGCTCAAAAACCTGGTCGACCCGGTAATCGGGGTTGCTGTTAAAAGCATCCTTATAGCTGTCCAAACCGTCCTGCTTAGACAGCAAGCCACCCAGCAAGGATGTAAAGGGAGAACGCTTATATTCGTCCGGCAGCTTAATGGCATCCACATAAGGCAGGAAACGAAGCTTTTCCGGCATATCTTCCTGCCGGGAAGGCATCACCGCCCCCTCCACCAAAACCGGGATAATATGTTTTCCGCTCTCTTTGGCTGCGAGTATCTCTTCCCGGACCCAGTCGATCTCATCATTCCGCTGCAGCCGTTCCATCGAAGCCGGAGACAGCACAAGAATAAAGTCTTTACAGGACTTCACCGCGTTTTTCAATCGGTCCGGAAAGCTGTCACTTTGCTGCTCATTGGGATTGAAATACACACTGTAGCCCAAGTCTTCCAGGTCACTGGCCAATCGATGCGCAAACTGATTGCTGCAGCCGTCGTTCCGATAGGAAATAAAAATATCTTTTGCCATATTATGTGTCCCCTTCTTTCTTTATGGACTTAGTTATTTTTTGTCTGTCCTGCCAAGAAGATAATCTGTGGTAGTTTTGTAAAAATCCGCAAGCTTAATCAGCACCGCGGTAGGAATATCATTTTCTCCGGTTTCGTATTTGGAATAACCGGTTTGTGACATACCCAGCATTTGTGCAATTTGCTTCTGTGTCAGATCATTATCTTCCCGTAGATCCCGGATACGCCTATACATAACATCACCTCAGCAATATATTACATTAACCTGAAACAGATTATCGGCTTTTAACCTGTTTCAGGTTATTATAATCGTGAGGTGATTCTATTGGAACAAACTATCTGCAATACCTGTGTACACGATCGGCAGCACTATTCATTTGACCAGTGTAAGATATTTCGGGTATATTGCGGACACTGTACTTATCAAAAGGCTAAAACAAAACGACCAGATTCAAGAATTTGCGAGAATTATACACAGTCCGATCCTAATAAGAACGATTTTGTAACAAAGGAATATTTAAGCAAACAGTACAGTCCCTTAAATAATTAATTATAAATCATCCGCGAAGCGGATACCACAACTTCTTCACTATTACTTATTACTTCCAAAAATTCTGAATGCGATTTTAGTGAAAAGTGAAGAGTGAAGAGGTAAAAAGTAAAAATCCCGAATGCTTTCGCATTCAGGATTTTTGGTGCCGGTGACCGGACTCGAACCGGTACGCTGTCGCCAGCGGTGGATTTTGAGTCCACTACGTCTACCAATTCCATCACACCGGCAGTTACTCGCGTATTATACACCATAAGTTTCAAAATAGCAAGTAGTATTTTTGATTTTTTTCATTATCGCAGCTGGGTTTGTGTTCTGTACAGATCTGCATAAACACCGCCCTGGGTCATCAGCTCATCGTGGGTGCCGCATTCTGTGATCACGCCGTCAGAAATGGACACGATCCGGTCTGCCGCGCGGATGGTGGACAGCCGGTGGGCGATGATCAACGTTGTTCTGCCCAATGCCAGTGCATCAAAAGCCCGCTGGATCTTTGCCTCGGTGACGCTGTCCAATGCAGAGGTTGCTTCATCCAGAATCAAAATAGGCGGATTCTTCAGGAAGATCCGTGCAATGGCAACACGCTGCTTCTGTCCGCCGGAAAGGAGTGTCCCCCGCTCTCCCACGTAGGTATCGAAGCCCTGGGGCATTGCCATAATATCCTCATAGATCTCTGCCTTTTTGGCTGCCTCTACCACTTCCTCCAGGGTAGCCTCCGGCTTACCGTAACGGATATTCTCCATAATGGTGTCGGCAAACAAAAACACATCCTGCTGCACGATACCGATATTTCGATGGATGGAATGCTGGGTTACATCCCGCACATCCTGCCCGTCAATTAAGATACTGCCCCGGGTTACATCATAAAACCTTGGGATCAGCTGGCACAGGGTGGTTTTACCGCCACCGGAAGGTCCTACGATGGCAACCGTTTCTCCCGATGTTACCGTCAAGCTTACGTCCCGGAGCACTGCCAGATCCCCGTCATAGGCAAAGCTGACATTTTCCACCCGAATCTCACCCCGAACATTTTTCAGTTCCCCGGCATCCGGTTTATCCTGCAAAGTGGGTTCTGTCCGCATCAGCTCTACGAAGCGGTTCAGACCGGCAAAGCCGTTGGCAAAGAGCTCAGAGAAATTGGAAAGTCTGCGCATTGGGGACACAAAAGATGTGATATACAGGCAAAACGTCAGCAGGTCCCGGTAATCCATATGTCCTTTCATAATCAGATAACCGCCGTAACCGATGACAATGACATTCAAGCTGCAGAGCCAGAACTCTGTAGAACTGGAAAATCGCCCCATGGCTTTATGGAACTGCCGCTTGGACCCTTTATAGACGGTATTTGCCGCATCAAACCGGGAGATCTCCAGATCCTCATTGGCAAAAGCCTTGGCGGTACGGATACCGGAGAGGGCAGATTCGATCTCCGTATTGATATAACCGGTCTTGTCCTTCACTGCTGCGGATGCCTGGGACATTTTCTTCCGCATAGTTAAAACGATCACCAGGAAAATAGGGATCACCAGCATAACGATAATGGCAAGGCGCCACTGGATCACGAACATTACCACTAGTGCACCCAAAATCGTCAATCCCGATGTAAGCAGGTCTTCCGGACCATGGTGGGCAAGCTCTGTTACTTCAAACAGGTCGGCAGTCAACCTGCTCATCAGCTGACCGGTACGGTTTTTGTCATAAAAATCATAGCTCAACCGCTGCATATGCCGGAACAGATCGCCCCGGATATCCGCTTCCACACGAATACCAAAGGTGTGTCCGTAATAGCAGATAATATAATTAAAAAAAGACCGCAGGACATAGCAACCGATCAATGCAGCGATCACAATAAAGAAGGTTCGGTACAGCTTGTCCGGAAGCATATCGTAAAGAGCACTCCGGGTGATCAAGGGAAATGCCAGATCGATGGCTGCTACCAGCGTTGCGCAGGTGATATCCACAGCAAAAAGCTTCCAATGATTCTTAAAATAATGCAGGAATATTCCCACAGGTGTTTTTTTCTGATAGTCTTGGGTCGTCATTTTGATCCCTCCAGTACTGCTCTATTATACACTTTTTCCCAAAAGTTGCAACGGTTGGGTTGATATTTTTTCTGCCTGTGTTATACTGATTTGGGATGTGATAGTATGGAAATTCTCTATTCTGACAAAGATCTTGCGGTTTGCATCAAGCCGGTAGGTCTGGATTCTGAAGCACAAGTGCCGGAAGCACTGAAATCATATTTTGGTGGAGAGATCTTCACAGTTCACCGTTTGGATAAAAATGTAGGCGGTGTAATGGTCTATGCCCGGAACAAAAATGCAGCTGCCCGCCTCTCCCGGGCAATTCAGGAAGGCGAAATGGCAAAGGAATATGTTGCACGGGTTCACGGCACACCCCCCCAGTCCGGTACTTGGGAGGATCTTCTTTTTAAGGATAGCCGTAAAAACAAAGTCTTCGTTGTGAAGCGGCAGCGTACCGGTGTAAAAGCCGCAAAGCTGGAATTTACAAAAATCTCCGATTCTGTTGTCCGGATCCGTCTGCACACCGGCAGAAGTCACCAGATCCGCGTACAGTTTGCCAGCCGGGGCTTTCCGCTACAGGGAGATCATAAGTACGGTGCCCGGGATTCTCTTGACGCACCAATGCTTTTCTCCTGCTGTATCCGATTCCCCTGGAACGGTGAAGAAAAAATCTTTGAAAAGCTGCCGGAATGGGCTAAAAATCTGTAAGACATAGCAAAAGTACACCTATTTTGTGCACTCTGCACAAATTTTAGGTGTACTTTTTTACTATCTTCATATTTGTTTAACAAATTCACCCTTATTATTTTAGAAAATCCTGTTAGAATATAGGTAAACATAAGATTCCTATTTTTCATTTTCTAACCTCTCTCTTTTCGTAGGAAGCCCCGGTAACGTCTGGAAAACAATACCTGCGACTTTCTTGTTTACTGATTAATAATTCTCTGCGTGGATCTCAAAGTAGCTCTGGGGATGGGCGCAGGTGGGGCACAGCTCCGGAGCCTTGGTACCCACTACCAGGTGACCGCAGTTACGGCACTCCCAAACCTTGACCTCGCTCTTTTCAAAGACCTGGGCAGTTTCCACATTCTTCAAAAGCGCACGGTAGCGCTCCTCATGCTCTTTTTCGATGGCTGCTACCAGACGGAACTTGGCTGCCAGTTCCGGGAAGCCTTCTTCCTCAGCGGTCTTGGCAAAGCCTGCGTACATATCCGTCCACTCATAGTTTTCGCCCTGTGCGGCAGAAAGCAGGTTTTCAGCAGTGCTGCCAATGCCGTTAAGCTCCTTAAACCACAGCTTTGCATGCTCCTTTTCATTATCAGCAGTCTTTAAAAACAGTGCTGCGATCTGCTCGAAGCCATCCTTCTTTGCCTTGGATGCAAAGTAGGTGTACTTATTTCTTGCCTCGGATTCACCGGAAAATGCTGCCATCAGGTTCTTTTCCGTTTGGGTGCCTGCATATTTGTTTGTCATAGATTATTCCTCCTTTGTGTTTCCATATAATGGTACATTAATTATATCATAACTATTCCCATTTTTCTACTGTTTAATTCAAAATATAGGTACCATAATTTAAATAACCGGCAAAGGTGACCCACAGCAAATACGGAAGCAGCAGATCCCCTGCTCTTTCATCGATCCGGGAAAAGGCACGGATCGTCAGGATAATTGCCAGCCACAAAGCAATCAGCACAAAAAACGCAACCAGCCGCCACTCCAATCCAAAGAACACCGGTGACCACAGAGCATTAAGCGCCAGCTGCACTCCGTACAGGATCAGCGCATTTTTCACGCTTCCTGCATCCGCACCGGATGTCAGGATCCGATAGGAGCTGTAACCCATCAGTAAATACAGTACCGTCCACACCACCGGAAACAACCACCCCGGTGGTGAAAGGGGCGGCTGGATCAAATCATCATAGCCACCCATACCACCACTGAGCAGAGCTGACAAACCGCCTGCCGCCAAAGGAACAGCCAGGCAAACAAGTAATTTCCTCCATTGAATCTTCATTGGCATCCCTCCCTTTTTACAGTATATACATCTTAGTTCCAATTTATCTCTTGCAGATATAAAGGATTTCGATTATACTAAAATCAAAAGCACAGAAAGGATGTTGTTTATGTGTTCTACGGTTTATTTTTCTAAAGAGATCACTCCGGAATCGGTTTTGAAGATGTATCAGCAGTTAAACACCACCCTTCCGGGAAAGGTTGCGATCAAAGTTCACTCCGGCGAGCCGGGAAATCAGAATTTCTTAAGACCGGATTTTTGGAAGCCGGTTGTAGATTTTGTTGGCGGAACGGTTGTGGAATGCAACACCGCATACAAAGGCGGGCGGGATATTGCCTCCCGACATATGGAAACCTTCCAGAAGCACGGTTGGCTGGATCACTTTCCTGTGGATCTACTGGATGCAGAAGGACCGGATCTTGTTTTGGATATCCCCAAGGGCAAACGGATCCATAAAAATTTCGTAGGAAAAGATATTGCCAATTACGACAGCTGCCTTGTACTTTCTCACTTTAAAGGGCATCCCATGGGTGGTTACGGCGGTGCTCTAAAACAGCTTTCCATTGGCTTTGCCTCCGCCTACGGCAAAAAGTATATTCACGGTGTGGGAAAGACTGAGGATTTCTGGCGCTCGGAGCGGGATCATTTCCTGGAAGCTATGGCAGATGCCGCCAGTTCCGTTATGGCATACTTTAATAATCAAATCGTCTACATCAATGTGATGAAAAATATGAGTGTAGACTGCGACTGCTGCGCTGTGGCGGAAGATCCCTGTATCGGTGATATCGGTGTGCTGATCTCCACAGATCCCGTTGCCATTGATCAAGCTTGTCTGGATCTCGTATACGCCTCTGAGGATCCCGGAAAGTCCCATTTAATTGAACGGATCGAATCCAGAAACGGTGTTCACACCATCGAAGCCGCCGCTGACCTGGAACTTGGCTCCCGGGTGTATAAGCTTATTACCGTTGAATAAACAGATCCCTGTGCTGAAAAAGCACAGGGATTCCTTTTATTTATCTAACAGTTTCAAAATATCTGCCTTAGGGCGGTAGCCCAAAGCCTGACCGGTCACCTGACCGTTTTCCATTACCAGCAGCGTAGGGATACTGGTGATACCAAACCGGATCGCCAACTCCGGATCCCGGTCCACATCGATCTTTCCCACTGTGATATCCTCCCGTTCCTGTGCCACCTGCTCCACATAGGGGGCGATCATCTTACAGGGTCCGCACCAGGTTGCCCAAAAGTCCAGCAGGACCTTTTCCTGCGCCTGCATTACTTTTTCTTCAAAATTATCCTTGGTGATTTCAATAATAGACATATTGCAAACTCCTTTGCGGTATGATATACCTATAGTATACTGCAAAGTAACGATTTTGACAAGCATAAAGGAGATGCGTATGGCACATTCCTGCAATCATCAATGCGGCAGCTGCACCGGCTGCGACCGTTCCCTGGTTCTGACCCAATGGGAAGTGGATTTTCTCAAAGCTTTGGGGCAGATCCCGTTCCTGCCTGTTGCCCGGAAAGCTGATGATATGACCCCTGTGTATCTGGAGGAATCAGCACTTTCTCAGGAAGAATACAGCACCGTGATCCAGCTGCTGGAAAAAAAGTCTTTGATCCTATTGGATTATAGCACACCTCTTACCGGAGCAGATATGTCTGCTTATGCCCAATATCCCGTTCACGGCAGTATTGGTTTAACTGCCCGGGGACTGGAAGTTTTGGAACAGCTGGATCATCAAGGCATTGAGGAGTAAATATATGGCAGAATTCTTTGAAGTTACAGATATCAACGCACCGGAACTGAATGTTTATGCCCGCCTCACCGAGGCGCAGCTGGCACAAACCCCGGGACCCAAGCATGGGCTGTTCATTGCGGAAAGTCCCAAAGTGATCGACCGGGCTTTGGATGCCGGCTGCAAACCGGTTTCCCTGTTGGTGGAAAAGCAGCTGTTAGGGGATGAAACTCAGCGAATTATGGATCGCTGTGGCGACATTCCTGTTTACATAGGCGAAAACAAAGTCCTTGCTCAGCTTACCGGCTACAAGCTGACCCGGGGCATCCTGTGTGCAATGGAACGTCCTCCCCTGCCCACCCCGGAGGAAGTAACGGAAAATGCCCGACGGATCGCCGTTTTGGAGGATGTGGTGAATCCCACCAATCTGGGTGCTATTTTCCGCAGTGCTGCCGCTTTGGGTATGGACGGTATTCTTTTGACACCCGGCTGCAGTGATCCTTTGTACCGCCGATCTGCCCGGGTAAGTATGGGCACTGTATTTCAGCTTCCCTGGGCATTTCTGGACAAGCCACTTGGATATTTGAAAGAACTGGGCTTTGTTACTGCTGCTATGGCACTGAAAAACGACACCCTTTCCATTGACGATCCCCGGCTCCGGGAAGCACCCCGTCTTGCGGTGGTTTTGGGCAACGAAGGGAACGGTCTTACAGATGTTGCCATTTCCCAGTGCGACCACACCGTGAAGATCCCTATGTATCACGGTGTAGATTCTTTGAATGTGGCAGCTGCCAGTGCAGTGGCTTTTTGGGAGCTTCGCTTTCGGTAATGTTATTTTTTACTTTCTCTGCATAATTCTGACCGGCTCGGTAAAAATACCTTCGAACACCAAATACAGGAGGTTATGATATGTATCGAGTCCGTTTTGCCAGCTTGATCCTGGCAGCGATCCTGGTCTTTTCTATCGGTGGAACCGCATTGGCTGCCGAGGTAGACTGTGACGCCACTTATTGCTTTACTTCTGCAGATTTCTCCCAGGAGAAAAACTTAAAGGGTATCTGCATTACCCAGCTTCCCACCCCCGCTTCCGGCACTGTAATGCTGGGTAGCCGTGTTATTCGCAGCGGTGATATTCTCACAGCTGACCAACTGGCACAAATGACATTCTCCCCCTTGCGTACCCAGGAAGATACGGATGCCGTTGTCACCTATCTTCCCATTTACGAAAACCGTGTGGAACCCTCTGCCACAATGACCATTTCCATCCGGGGCAAGGAGGACAAAGCACCTGTTGCTCAGGATCATTCCCTGGAAACCTACAAGAATCTGCCCAACACAGGTACTTTAAAGGTATCGGATCCGGAGGGTCAGCCTTTGACCTTTACCATAGTCCGTCAGCCTAAGCGTGGCGAGCTGCAGCTGGAAGCAGACGGCACTTTCACCTACACCCCCAAGCGGAATAAAGTAGGCGTGGATTCCTTCACCTTTACTGCTGCAGATCCTGCCGGAAATGTATCCCGGGAAGCTACCGTTACAGTACAGATCCTGAAGCCGAAGGATGCCCAACAGTATACGGATACCGTTGGGCAGGACTGCCGTTTCGCTGCGGAATGGATGCGCAATACCGGTTTGTTCGTAGGAGAAAAGGTCAGCGGAGAAAACTGCTTCCATCCGGAAAAAGCTGTCAGCCGGGGAGAATTTCTTGCAATGGTCGTTGACCTGCTCCAAATTCCTACCCAGGAAGTCTCCACAGTGCCTGAGGACACTCCCGCCTGGTTGAAACCCTATTTATCCGCTGCCCTTCGCTCCGGTCTTACCGCAGGGATCCCCGAGCAGGAGTCCGGCAGCTTTGATGCAGATGCACCCATCACCGGCGGTGAAGCTGCAGTGATCCTGCAGAACGCATTGGATCTTTCCGTTTCCAGAGAAACTATGGAGTCTGTCTCCGTGTCTGCACTAGAGGAAAATACCGAAGAGGTTCCTGTATGGGCAGCAGCATCCGTTACCGCTATGTCCGACCACGGAATCCAGCTTTCTGTTTCCCAGCCTCTTACCCGGGGAGAAGCCGCTGAGGTTTTGTATCAGGTTTCCTATCTGAGCATCGATGCCCCCGGTATGCAAGTACTGCGTATGCAAAAGTAATTGTACCGCCCTGCAGATCATTCTGCAGGGTGGGAGTCTGTCAAAAACTATTTTGACAGACTCTCTGAGGGTAAAGAAGCCATCAAGACGAACAAACCGAAGGTGTAGGCGTACATAGGTACGTTAACCTTCGGTTTGTGAAGTAAGTCAAAACACCTTGCGAAGCAAGGCTTTTTCTATACCCATAGCTAAGGGAACGGCACATAGGCACGTTCCCTACATCATAACAGAAAACTACTGCAAAATTTGTGACTCCTGTTTTGACGGTTGATGGTTTTTTTGACACTCAGCGCCCTGCAGATTCTGCAGGGCGGCATTCCTTGACCATTTTAATAAGCCGTGGTATACTATTTTATATACATAAAGGAGGTATCCCTATGCCTGCTGCAACAGAAGAAACCAAAACCATATCTATGAACAAAGATGAACTTGAATTGTTCATTCAGGAAACCCACAAGAAGCTTTCAACCGGAAAAGTATTCGTAAAAGAAGAAGATATTTTGAAGGATTTTTCCAAATTGCCGGAAGAATATGAACGGGAATACGAAAAGACTATCTGTAGTTTTGCAGACAACTGGCAAAAGAATTCCATAGAAGGTCCATTGACGGAATTGATGGAAAAGATCAAAAACGATGCCTGTACTCCCGAATCTGCAAAGAATGCATTCCACGCATTTGCTGTAATCGTAAACTACCACCGTCTACAAAAGAATTTTGATACAGAGGAATCCCTGATTGAAGCATATCGGCAATATTTTCAGGGAAAGCATATTTTCTTCGATCATCTGGATCTTCTGTCCCGGTTGGACGGTATTCTGGAATCCTCCGAAGAGGAACTGAAAGAGATCCTCGCCTTGGCAAAAAAGAACAGCTTGCAGCTGAAAAAGAACTGCGGCGGTCATCACGCCTACGCAGAAACCATTGCCATCATTTATGAGGATGAGACCCTTTCCTGTGGCAAATATCTGACAGAAAGCCGCCCTGTGTTGATGCGGGATGCTGACCGTGCCATTCGGGAAGCACAGAGGCTGGACCCCAATTATGCGAAATTCTACTGCACAGAAGGTCGTCTGCTGGCACTGAACGAAAATTTGGATGAAGCCATTAAAAAAGTTTCCACTGCCATTGCCACTGAAAATGACAGCAGAAAGGATTATGCCATTCGCATCAGCCAGTACACCGGCATTTTACAGCAATTCCGCAGCAAGCAGAATACTACCTCTCAAATGACAACTATGGCACACGCTTTGGAGGACCACAAAAAGAATATGGATGAGCAGAAGCAAAGTATTCTTACGGCTATGGAAGAACAGGAAAAGCAGTCCATGGTTAAGAATATGGAGTTTCTGGGTCTGTTCTCTGGTATCGTCAGCTTTACCATCGGCAGTCTGACCATCACAGGTGCCATAGCCGACCAATCCATCCAAAGTGCTGCCGGTTTGATCGTTGTGCTGATGGGCGCTTTGATCGGTGTGTTCGCTGCCTTTGGAATCGTTCTTCACGGCATTGTCAAAAAGAAGGAAGCCGGTCGTAATATCAATGACAGTAAGTTAACAGCGTTGTTCCAAAACGCAGCCCCATAACGAATGAGTGCATCCCGCGAGGGATGCACTTTTTCTGCAACTTAGGCATGGCAAGTAAGCGGATCGCAAAATCCGCTTAAAAAAGCTATTCAAAAAGAAGA